>JAEHDN010000082.1 GCA_016880395.1 Candidatus Eiseniibacteriota bacterium | reverse complement strand
GGAGCCAGAACCGGCGCAACGTTCACCTCGTTGACCGTGACCTGAATCAGCTCGGTGTCGTTCAGCGCGGGAACCCCGTTGTCCGTCACGATCACCGTGATCGGGAACGTGCTCCCACCCTGAGTTTCCGACGGAGTCCACGTGAAGGCACCGCCCGCCGTGATCGCCGAGCCGGCAGGATTGCCCGCACCCAGCGTGAACGTGAGCGTGTTCGCCGGAATGTCGGCATCGGTCGCGGTCGCCGTGAAGCTCAGAAGCACTCCCTCGTTGACCGTCTTGTTCCCGATCGCCGCCAGAATCGGCGCAACGTTCACCTCATTCACCGTCACCTGAATCAGCTCGGTGTCATTCAGCGCCGGCGTCCCGTTGTCCGTCACGATCACCGTGATCGGGAACACGCCGGGGCCCTGCGCCTCGGTCGGGGTCCAGTTGAACCCGCCACCGGCGGTGATGGACGCGCCCGTTGGGGCCCCTGCGCCGAGCGAGAAGGTCAGCGTGTTCGCCGGAAGGTCCGCGTCGGTCGCCGTCGCCGAGAAGCTGAGGGGCGAGCCCTCGTTCACCGTCTTGTTCCCGATCGCGGCCAAGATCGGCGCCTGGTTCAACTCAAAGACGTTGATCGTGATCGCTTCGGTGTCCGAGTCCGTGCCGTCCGAGACCCGAACCGTCACCGGGTAGGCGCCAGGTCCTTGAGCCTCGGTCGGGGTCCAGGTGAACGCACCACCCGTCGTGATCGCCGAACCGGTCGGATTGCCGGCGTCGAGCGAGAACGTGAGGGTCTGGCCCGCGTCCTGATCGGTCGCCGTGGCGGTGAAGCTGAGGAGCGCGAGCTCGTTCACCGTCTTGTCGCCGATCGTCGCGAGCACCGGCGGATTGTTGGCTCCCCCCGGAGGCTCGAGCCCATCGACGTCGAACCAGTCGAGGCCCAGCTTGTACGTGCTGTCGAACTCGAGCCCGAAGCACCCGCCGGGACCCGTGCCGAAGTTCGTGAAGTCCGACGAGCCCGCAACCTGGGGGACGATGTCGACCGACGAGCCCGCGGTCGCCGTGATCGTGAGCGAGGCGAGCTTGTACAAGCCCGCGGGCTCCGCGAGCTGGGAACCAAGGCCGTTCTTGTAGGTGTTATTTCCGGGGTTGAGCTCCCCGAAGGAGGTGGAGTAGGCCGCGCCCCTCTGGTTGACGAATCCAGAGTAGGTCACCGACCCCGTCCCGGAGAGGTTGAAGACGTACGAGCCGAGGGTCAGCGTCGCCGCGCCGTCGAAATTGCAGAACTGCTCGCTGCCGTCCCGATTGTGGTTCGTGTTCACGTAGACGTTGACCGTCTGGGAACCCGCATTCAGCACGTCCACAGACGTGTGCAGTCCGTCCCCGTTGGTGTCCAGGAACATGTACTGGGCCGAGGCCGGTGCGGCCACGACCAGTAGCAACATCAGGGGGAGAAAGAAGCGATACCGCCACTTCATCGAGTGCCTCCTTAGACATGGCAAGCAAGGTGCCGATCCGACTGCGATGAACGCGCGACCGCAAGTACCGAGGACAACACCCCCGCCGCGCGCGGAGACGCGCGGCCCCTGAGATCCGGCGCGGGAACGCCGGATAGACGATTCCGAATGGATGCACCCTGGCCGAAGGGAGACCGGCGGTGACGCTGCCGGTAGAGAGGGGGGTTCTCGTGGACCCTACTAGGCCAAGGCGCGCTGTCGGAATCAGATCCGTTAAGAACTGCAACAGTATATCTCACTTTCCGTTAAAGGTCAAGCTTTAAGGACGAAAAAAGGCGAGCGGGGCGGCCTGGAAGCTGCCGCCCCGCCCTTTCCAGCGGGTAATGGATACCGAGCCCTACTTGAGGACCGTTACCCGGACGATCTCACGCGATTCCGCCGTCACGATCCGGAAGTAGTAGACCCCGGAGGCGACGCGGCTTCCGGTGGACGAGGACCCGTCCCACCGGAGCGTGTTGAGACCTTCCTGCATGGTCCCGTCGTGGAGCGTCTTCACGAGCCGGCCGGTGGCGCTGAACACCTGCACCTTGACCTGCCCGGTGTGCGCCACGGTGAACTCGAGGACGGTGGACGGGTTGAGCGGGTTGGGCCTGGCCGTGGCGTCGTTGCCGCCGTTCCCGCCGTTGCCACCCCGTCCGGCATGCTTGTCTCCGCGCGCGACGACGACGTGGGACACGGCGGTGGAGAACGTATCACCGGTGGTCAGGCTGCCGGAGATCGTCAGCGAGACGGTGCTCTCCCCGGTCGGAAGGCCGGCGAACAGGGTCCGCAGGTCTTCCTTGGAGAAGCACACCTGGATCTCACCGTTGCCGTCCCGGTCCGTGTCGCGGGACAGATCCGCGCTCACAGGCTGGATCTGCTGCCCGTTGTACTCGAGGACCAGGGTCGAGAGATCGATGCTCGTGTTGTCCGCACCCTCGATCTCGAGCTGCAGACAGGTCTCAGGCTTCCCTGTCCAGAGCCGCGTCTTCTTGTTCCCGCCGATGAAGAAGGCGTTCACGCTGACCGCTCCGCCGCCGCTCGACAGGACCGAGACCTGGATCGTCTCGAAGTCGCTGCAGGACGGGTCCGCGTTGTCGGTCACCCGGACCGTGAGCGTGTACGCGCCCGGCGTCGTCGGGGTCCAGGTGAACACGCCGGTCGAGGAATGGATCGACGCGCCCGCCGGGAAGCCAGCATCCAGCGAGAAGGTCAGGGTCTGGCCCGCGTCGGGATCCGTCGCCGTCGCGGTGAACGTCAACAGATTCCCCTCCGTCACCGTCTTGTTCCCGATCGCGTTCAGCACCGGGCACTGGTTCGCGGAGTCGTTCACGGTGACCTGGATCGTCTCGAAGTCGCTGCAGGACGGGTCTCCACTGTCCGCCACCCGCACCGTTGTGGTGTAGGTGCCGGGGCCCTGAGCGGTCGTCGGGGTCCAGGTGAAGACGCCCGTCGAGGGATGGATCGAAGCGCCCGTCGGGAAGCCCGCATCCAGCGAGAAGGTCAGGGTCTGACCCGGGTCCGGATCCGACGCGATGGCGGTGAACGTGAGCAGATTGCCTTCCGTCACGGTCTTGTCCCCGATCGCGTTCAGCACCGGGCACTGGTTCGCGGAGTCGTTCACGGTGACCTGGATCGTCTCGAAGTCGCTGCAGGACGGATCTGCGTTATCCGTCACCCGAACGGTGACCGAATAGGTGCCGGGGCCCTGCGCCGTCGTCGGGGTCCAGGTGAAGAGGCCCGTCGAGGAGTTGATCGCCGCTCCGGTCGGGAAGCCCGGATCGAGCGAGAAGGCCAGTATCTGACCCACATCGGGATCCGTCGCCGTCGCCGTGAACGTGAGCAGGTTCCCCTCGGTGACCGTCTTGTCGCCGATCGACGCGAGCACCGGGCACTGGTTCTGGCCCGAGTCGTTGACCGTCACCGTGACGACCTCCGAGTCGGTGCAGGCCGGACTCGCGTTGTCCGTCACGCGGACCGCGATCGGATAGGTCCCCGGACCCTGGTCCGTCGTCGGGGTCCAGGTGAAGACCCCCGTCGAGGGATTGATGCTCGCCCCCGTCGGCGTGTTGGCGCCGAGCGAGAAGGTGAGCGTCTGCCCCGGATCGGCGTCCGTCGCCGTCGCGGTGAACGTGAGCAGATTGCCTTCCGTCACCGTCTTGTTCCCGATCGAGGCGAGCTCCGGACAGTTGTTCTGGCCCCCCGCGTCGTTCACGGTGACCTGGATCGTCTCGAAGTCGCTGCAGGACGGATCGGCGTTATCCGTCACCCGAACGGTGACCGCATAGGTGCCGGGGCCCTGCGCGTCGGTCGGGGTCCAGGTGAACATGCCGGTCGATGAATTGATCGCCGCACCGGTCGGGAAGCCCGGATCGAGCGAGAAGGCCAGTGTCTGACCCACATCGGCATCCGTCGCCGTCGCCGTGAACGAAAGCAGGTTCCCCTCGGTGACCGTCTGGTTGCCGATCGACGCGAGCACCGGGCAGTTGTTCTGGCCCCCCGTGTCGTTCACCGTGACCTGGATCGTCTCGGTGTCGGCGCAGGGCGTGCTGGCGTTGTCGGTGACCTGCACGAGAATGGCGTAACTTCCCGGTGACTGCGCGTCGGTCGGGGTCCAGGTGAAGACGCCGGTCGCTGGATCGATCGCGGCGCCCGTGGGAGCCCCGTCACCCAGGGAGAACGTGAGTGTCTGGCCCGCGTCGGCGTCCGTCGCGGTAGCGGTGAATGTCAGCTCGCTCAGCCCGGTGACCGTCTTGTCCCCGATCGGAGCGAGAACGGGACAGGCGTTACCGCCGCCCCCTGGGCTGACCACCACTTGCGTCTCCCCCGTGACCGGAGGGTTCGTCCCGTCGGTGACCGTCCAGCTGATGCCGTAGGCCCCCGCGGACCCGACCGGAGGCGTTCCGCTGAGGGTCGCGGTCACCGGCGAGGTGCCCGGCGTGCTCGTGAAGGTCGTCAAGAAGGCTGCGCTGGTCGTATGCGTGATCGTCAATACGTCGCCTGGGTTCGGGTCCGTCGCGGTGGCCTCGATCGTGACGAGCTGGCCCTCCGTCGCCGATAGCGTCGTCGCCACGGTCAGGGTCGGCGGCGCGTTGCCGCCGGGCGCCGGCCCGAGGCCGTCGACATCGGTCCAATCGCTGCCACCAGCCGGACCCGTGAGCTTGTACGTGCTGTCGAAGTCGTGGCCGAAGCAACCACCGACGCCGGTGCCGAAGTTCGTGATGTCGGTGGAATCCAGGACCTTGTCGACGATGTTGATGGTCGGAGCCCCGGACGTTCCCGTGATCGTCACGGTCGCCAGCCTGAACTTGCCCGGGTCCAACGTGGTCTGCGATCCCAAGCCGTTCTTGTAGAGGTTGTTCCCCGTGTTGAGCTCGCCAAAGGAGGTGCTGAAGGCCGACCCCATCTGGTTCGTGAAGCCGGAGTACGTGGCGTTGCCGCCGACAGCTTCGAGGTTGAAGACGTACGCGTTGAGAGAAAGGGGAGATATCCCGTCGAGGTCGCACACGGGCGTGCTCCCGTCGCGGTTCTGGTTCGTGACCACGTACACATCCACGGTGGTGGGCGTGCCGTTCGGGTTCATGATGTCCGAGGACGTGTGCTGCGCATCCCCATTGGCGTCCAGAAACATGTACTGCGCGGACGCCGGGGCCGCGAAGACGAAAAGAAGCGCCGCCGCGAACGCCAGTCGCAAGTAAAGCTTCATGCTTACCCTCCCTGTCACCGGCAGCGGGGTGACCATGGTGTGGTGGCTGCTGCAGAAAGGTGCGGACCCGGCCGGCTCATGCGGGGGGTTGCATGGGCCCGGCGTCCGCGGCGAGGGCATAATGCGTGCCTTCACAAGGGAGTTCGAAGCTGTGGAACTTGGGACGACTGGCAGGGTAGGATTGCGTCCTGCGCTGTAAACGCTTCCAGCGGCGGTTGTAGGCCCTACAAGGTGTCGCTTCTGTTTGGCGCGTGCTGCTCCGCGTTCCGCTCGAGGCGAGCGCCCTGCCCGCCTAGGACGCGGCCCTTCCCGCGGGAGACGCCGCGCCGCGCTTCATCGCGGTCCGCACGAGATCCCCCTGGGCCGTCGTCGACACGCCGCTGTCGGTCCCCGTGGACTGGAGCGTGCCGTTGCGGAAGAGGTCCTCGACCGCGGATCCCACCAGCGCCGCCGCCTCCGACTCCCCGACGTGGTCGAGCAGCATCTGACTCGCGAGGATCGCGCCGATCGGCGAAGCCACGTTGCGGCCGGCGTGCTTGGGCGCCGAGCCGTGGATCGGCTCGAACATCGACACGCGTCCCGGATGGATGTTGCCGGAGGCCGCGACCCCCATCCCTCCCTGGATGGCCGCCCCGAGGTCGGTCAGGATGTCGCCGAACATGTTCGAGACCACGACCGTATCGAACGACTCGGGGTTCTTCACCATCCACATGCATGCGGCGTCGATGTAGGCGTGATCGCGCTCGATGTCGGGATAGGCGGCGCCGACCTCCTCGAAGACGCGTGTCCAGAGGTCCATGGCTCCCACCGCGTTGGCCTTGTCCACCAGCGTGAGCTTGCGCCGCCGCGCGCGCTTGCGGCACAGGTCGAACGCGTACCGCACGACCCGCTCCACCCCCTTGCGCGTGAAGATCATCTCCTGGACCGCCACTTCGTCCGGTGTCCCCTTCTTGAGGAAGCCGCCGATGCCCGCGTACACGTCCTCCGTGTTCTCACGCACCACGATCAGGTCGACGTCCTCGGGGCGCTTGCCCTTGAGGGGGCACATGGCCTCGGCGTGCAGCTTGATCGGCCGCAGATTGACGTAGAGATCGAGTCCGAAGCGAATGCCGGAGATGATGGCGCGCTCCAGCATGCCCACCGGGATGCGGGGGTCGCCGATCGCGCCGAGCAGGATCGCGTCGAAGCCGCGCAACTCCTCCAGAGCGGTCGGCGGAAAGGCTTCCTTCGTCCGGAGGTAGTGCTCGGCACCGAACGGGAAGTCCCGGAGCTCGAGCCCGAAGCCGTGGATCTCGGATGCGAGCTTCAGGGTCGCGACGGCCTCGCGCGTGACCTCGGGTCCGATGCCGTCGCCCGGCAGGACTGCGATTCGGTGGGTCTTAGCCACGGGCCACCGCCTTCCCGGAGGCGGCGCCATAGGCGCGAATCGCCTCGACCAGCTCGGCCTCGCTCAGGACCGCTTCCCCCTGCTTGGCGAGCCGGAAGAGATGCTCGACCAGTCCACGCTCGGGCTCGTAGCCGCGAGCGGTCAGCCAGTAGATGACGTTCGATTCGCCGCACATGGGTCCGATCTCGATCTCCTGGCGCAGCCCGAGGAGTCCGGCCGGCACGCTCGAGTAGACGCGATCCGCGAGCCAGTCGTCCCCCTTCCTCTGCGCCTTGATGACGGCCGCGGCGTGGACGCCGGTGCCTGTACGGAACGCGTCCCGGCCGAGCGCCGGGTAGTTGTACGGGATCGGCACGCGGCACGACTCCGACACGAGCGCCGCGTACTCGGGGAGCGCCGTGAGGTCGCAGTCGAGCCAGCCGAGGAGCTTCAGGTTGATGAGAATCAGGTCGAGCGGAGCGTTCCCCACCCGCTCCCCGACGCCGAGGATCGTGCCGTGCACGCGATCCGCCCCCGCCATCAGCGCGGCCAGCGAGTTGGCCACGCCGAGATCGCGGTCGCGGTGCCCATGCCAGTCGACGCCCACCGTCTCGCCGGTCGCGTCGACCACACCACGGATGAACCGGATCACGCGGGCCGCCCCTTCGGGCGTCGCGTGCCCCACCGTGTCGGACACGCAGACCCGCCGCGCCCCGCATTCCACCGCGCGCGTGTAGAGCGAGCGCAGGATCTCCGGGCGCGCGCGCGTCGTGTCTTCGGTCACGTACATGACCGGCACGCCGTGCTCGGTGCAGTACCGGACCGCCTCCTCCGTGTGGCGGAGAAGCCGGTCCAGGTCCCAGTCCTCCGCATACTGGCGGATCGGGCTCGAGCCGATGAACGTGGCCGCCTCGATCCGGAGCCCGGTCTTCTGGGTGATGTCGATGATGGGGTCGATGTCGTTCTTGTGCGTGCGGGCCGCGCAATAGGGCTCGATCGGGAGCTTCGCCGACACGATCTCGCGCGCGAGCGCGAGCGTCGCCTCGTGGGCGCGCGGGCCGGCGCCAGGAAGGCCGATGTCGTTGCCGTGGACGCCGAGCGCCGCCTGGAGGTGGAGCGCGCGGATCTTCCGCTCGATCGGAGGATCGGTGACGGACGGCGACTGAAGGCCGTCCCGGAGCGTCTCGTCCACGACCTGCACCCGCCGGGGCGGCCGCGGGGGCGGATCGTCCCCGACGTTCCAGTCGTAGATGAGATCCCGCTCGCTGGGTGTGCTCACGCGAGCGATTCCACCACCATCGCGATGCCCTGCCCGCCTCCGATGCAGGCGGCCGCGACGCCGGTCCGCGCGCCGCGGCGACGGAGCTCGTAGAGGAGCGTGAGGAGGAGCCGCGTCCCGGTCGCGCCGAGCGGATGGCCGAGCGCGATCGCGCCGCCGTTCACGTTCGTCTTCTCCCGCGGGTTCCCCAGCTCCTTCTCCACCGCGAGGTACTGGCCCGCGAACGCCTCGTTGATCTCGAAGAGGTCCACATCGTCCACCGAGAGCCCGGCTTGCTTCAGGGCGCCCCGCGTCGCGGGGACCGGGCCGATCCCCATCGTGTCCGGGTCGACTCCCGTGACCGACCAGGAGACGATTCGCCCGATCGGCTCGAGGTCCCGCTTCTCCGCGTGCCGCGCCGTGGTGACGACGAGGGCGGCCGCGCCGTCCACGATCCCGCTCGCGTTGCCGGCCGTGACGAAGCTCTCCTTGCCGAACGCGGGCGGGAGCTTCGCGAGCCCTTCCTGGGTAGCCCCCTCGAAGCAATGGTCGTCCTTGTCCACGGCCTTCGCGTCCCGGCCCGGCGGCGTGACGGGCACGATCTCCTCGCTCAGGAGGCAGGAGTCGATCGCGCGGCGCCCCTCGGTGATGCTCCGGAGCGCGAACGCGTCTTGCTCCTCGCGGGAGATGCCGTACCGCCGGGCGAGCTTGTCCGAGGTCTCCGCCATGAAGAGCCCGCAGTAGGAGTCCCGGAGCCCGGCCATGAGCGAGTCCTCGAGGGCTCCCTGACCGAGGCGGATCCCCGACCGCGCCCCGCGGATCACGAAGGGGGCCTGGCTCAGGTTCTCCATGCCTCCCGCGAGCACGAACGACGCCTCGCCGAGCTGGAGGAGCTGGGCCGCCGTGATGACCGACTGGATGCCCGACCCGCAGAGGCGGTTGACCGTGAGCGCGGGCACCGGGATCGGAACGCCCGCCTTGAGCCCCACGTGGCGCGCGCCGTAGAGCGCGTCGGCGCTCGTCTGGAGCGCGTTCCCCATGATCACGTGGTCGAGGAGATCCGCGGGCACCTTGGACCGCTCGAGCGCAGCCTTCGCGGCCACGACGCCGAGGTCGATCGCGGAAACGTCCTTCAGCTTGCCCCCGGGCTTGCCGTTGCCGGCCCGCCCGCCGACCCACTCGGTCATGGGGGTGCGCGCACCGTTCAGGATGACGACTTCGTCGCGTGCCATGGGCCCTTCCTAGGTCATGGAATAATCGTAGAACCCGCGCCCCGACTTCCGGCCCAGGTATCCGGCGAGCACCATGCGCTTGAGGAGCGGCGGCGCCGCATACTGCGGCAGCTTGAACTCCTCGAACATGATGTTGGCGATGGAGTAGGTGGTGTCAAGGCCGACGAAGTCCAGGAGCGTCAAGGGCCCCATCGGATAGCCGCACCCAAGCTTCATGCCGTTGTCGATATCCTCTTTCGACGCCACCCCGGACTCGTAGATCCGCACCGCATCGAGGAGATAGGGCACGAGGAGCCTGTTGACCACGAATCCGGGCGTGTCCTTGGCCACCACGGCAGTCTTGCCGAGGCGCTCCACGAACCCCCGGGCGGCGTCGAAGGCGGCGTCGGACGTGGGGAGCGCCCGGATCACCTCGACCAGCTTCATGAGCGGGACGGGGTTGAAGAAGTGGAGCCCCAAGACGCGCTCCGGCCGCGACGCCGTCGACGCGATCTCGGTGATGCTGAGCGAGGAGGTGTTGCTGGCCAGGACGGTCGACGCGGGCACGATCCGGTCGAGGGTGGAGAAGACCTGGCGCTTGGCGTCCATGCTCTCGACGACGGCCTCGATCACGAGGTCGCAGGTCGCGAAATCTTGAAGCTCGGTCGTGCCCTTGAGGCGTCCGAGCGTTTCGTCCCGCGATTCGGCCGTGACCTTCCCCTTCGCGACCCCATCGTCCAGGAACTTCCGGATGCGGCCGAGCCCCTTGTCGAGCGTCGGTTGGTCGACCTCGCGCACCCACGTGGTCAGACCCGCCATGGCGCTCACCTGCGCGATGCCCGAGCCCATCAGCCCGCAGCCCACGACCCCCACCGTCTTCATGCTCGTCGCTCCTTCCCGTCCCGGATGAATTCCGCCGCGAGGCCGAGACCCCCGCTCACGCAGAGCGTGGCCAGGCCGAGCCTCGCATCGCGTCGCTCCATCTCGTGGAGGAGCGTGGTGACGATGCGCGCGCCGGTCGCGCCGATCGGATGCCCGATCGCGATCGCCCCGCCATTCACGTTGAGCCGCGACCGATCCATCATGAGATCCCGGTCGCACGCGAGCACCTGCGCGGCAAAGGCCTCGTTCAGCTCGATCAGCTCGTAGTCGGCCAGGGCTCGGCCGGTGCGCTCGAGGAGCTGGCGGGTCGCCGGAACCGGTCCGATGCCCATGATCGACGGATCCACCCCGACCACCGCGCTCGCGCCGATCCACGCCTGCGTCTCGAGGCCGCGCTCGCGAACCACCGACTCGGACGCGAGCACGATCGAGGCGGCGCCGTCGGTGATGCCGGAAGCGTTTCCCGCGTGCACCGTTCCTCCCTCGCGGAACACCGGAGGGAGCTTGGCCAGATCGCCCACGGTGGTTTCCGGCCTCGGGTGCTCGTCCGCCTCCACGCAGCGCCTCTCCCCCTTCCGACCCGCGACCTCGACGGGCACGATCTCGGCCCGGAACCGGCCGGCCCGGATCGCCTCTCCGGCCTTGCGCTGGCTCTCGAGCGCGAACGCATCCTGCTCCTCGCGCGAGATCGAGTAGAGATCCGCCAGCTTCTCCGCGGTCTCGCCCATGACCAGGCCGCAGATCGGATCGAGGAAGCCGTCCCGGTACATCCCGTCGACGACCGCTGCGTGGCCCAAGCGGTAGCCGAGCCTAGCCTGGTCGAGCAGGTAGGGGACGCGCGTCATGTTCTCGGCTCCGCCCGCCAGCACGACGCGGGCCTGTCCGAGCATGATCCGCTGCGCGCCGAGGAGGATCGACTGGAGGCCGGAGCCGCAGGCCTGGTTCACCGTGAAGGCGGGCCTCTCTTGAGGTATGCCCGACTTCATCGCGACCTGGCGAGCCATGTTGGGTCCGCCGCCCGCCTGGCGGGCGCAGCCGTAGATCAGCTCGTCGATCTCGCTCGGAGCGATGCCGGCGCGCGCGAGGACGCCGCGCGTGGCGACCGCCCCCAGATCCGAAGCCGCGAGATCCGCGAAGGAGCCGAGGAACTTCCCGATCGGGGTGCGTGCGGAGGCGACGACGGCGACGCGTTCGGCCACGAGAGCGCCGACCTACGCGCCCGTGAAGGCGGGTTTCCGCTTCTCGAGAAACGCGGTCAAGCCCTCGCGCATGTCGCCCGTGGCGGAGAGAAGACCGAAGTAGGCGGACTCGAGCTCGAGGCCGCGCTCGATCCCCGTCTCGAGCCCGCGGATCGCGGCGTCCATCGCGAAGCGCACCGCGAGCGGGCCGCGGCCCAGGATCTCGCGCGCGACCTTCTCGCAGTGCGGGATCAGATCGGCCGGCGGCAGGACCGCGTTCACGAGGCCAATCCGGAGCGCCTCGGCCGCGTCGATCATCCGCGCGGTCGTGATGATCTCGAGCGCGCGCCCGAGGCCGACGAGGCGCGTGGGCCGCTGCGTGCCTCCGTAGCCGGGCATGATCCCGAGACCCACCTCGGGGAGGCCGATCTTCGCCCCCTCCGACGCGAAGCGCATGTGGCACGCGAGCGTCAGCTCGCAGCCGCCGCCGAGAGCGAACCCGTTGATCGCTGCGATGACCGGCTTCCCGAGGCTCTCGATGACCTGGAAGGCGGCCTGGCCCAGCCGAGACGAAGCCTCTCCCTGGAGCGGGGACATGACGGCGAGCTCGTTGATGTCCGCACCGGCGACGAAGGCCTTCTCCCCCGCACCCGTCACGATCACGGCCCCCACCGCGGGGTCGTCCTTCAGGGCCGAGAACGCGATGTGGATCTCGCGGACGGTCGCCTCGTTGAGGGCGTTCAGGACCTTCGGGCGGTTCAGTGTGACGCGGGCGAGGCGGTTCTCGATGGCGACGGTCAGATTGTCGTAATTCATTGCTTCCGTTTCGCTTGGGTGGACGGGAGCGCCCCCGGCCGGGATCCGGGGCCAAAGCCACAGAAGGGGAGCAAATCACCCGGCACGCTTGCTGTCAAAGGTTTTGCGCCCCGCGTGGGGCGCGCTCGTCGCCGCGATCTGCGATCCGGTGGCGTGGCCCGAGGGCCGCTAGAAGCTTGCCGTGATCCCGAGCGCGAACGCGCGCGGGCGCGCGGGGAAGCCCTTCACCTCCGAGTAGTCGCGATCGAGCGCGTTGGAGAGCCGCACGTGCATGTCGGCGGGAGCCCAGCGGTGGAGGGAGACGGACGCTCCGAGATCGAGCGCGGCGTAGCCCGGATTGTCCCCGCGCAGCCACCGGCCGTTCACATCCTGGAAGTCGAAGGGATCGCGCACCGGGTCGACCCAGCGCCACGCGCCCGTCAACGTCCAGACGCTGCTCGGGCGGATCTCGCCGGACGCGGTGAACCGCCAGGCCGGGCGCTTCGCCAGACGACGGTCGGGATCGGGATCGCTCTCGGTGAGCTTCTTGGCGATCAGGTGCGCGGCCGTCGCGCGGAGCCGCACGCGCGCGCTCGGAGCGATGCCGACCGCGTACTCCTCCCCCTCGATCCGCGCGCTCCCGATGTTGTCCGGCGCGAAGAACGAGTTCGACTGGATGAGGTCCTTGAACTCGGTGTGATGGTAGGTCGCCTGCGCCTCGACCCTGCCGGCGAGCCAGTGGCCGTCCGCCCCCGCCTCCCAGGTGGTCGAACGCTCGGGATCGAGCGTGGAGTCGCTGTATCCCGGATAGTAGAGATCACTGAGCGTGGGTGCGGTGAACGCCCGTCCGTAGCCGCCGCGGAGTCTGAGCCCGGTCTCGCCGACCAGGACCGCGAGCGCGACGCGGGGCAGTCCGTAGGATCCGTAGACCGAGTGGTCGTCCAGGCGGATCCCCGCGTCGAGGAGGAGGAGCCGCCCCCACTCGGCGTGTCCCTGCGCGTAGAGCGAGCGCGCATGGATGCCGCGATCCACCCGCGACGCGGACGGAAATCCAAAGAAGACCGACTCGTCGGTGCGGTCCACCTGGTCCCCCCGGTACTCACCGCCGAGGACCACGCGCGCTCCCGCGCCCGGCGAGGCCGCGAGGCGAAGCCCGGCCATGTCGCGCGTGTTCTTGAGATGCGTGTCCTGCTGGTCGCCGCCGGGCGCGTTCTCTCCGTTCTCGTTGTGGATCTCGCCGTAGAGAATCGAGCCTTCGCCCTCGAGATCGAGCGAGGAGGAGAGCTCGTGGCGCCAGACGGCCGAGCCCGCCACGAGGCGGTCTGTCTCGGCGTTGTTGGGATCGTGAATCTGGCGCGGGTCGGGATCGAACACGAAGTCGTACGGAAGCTCCTTGTCGCCGTCGGTCGCCATCGCGCTCACGCGGAGGCGGTCGGCGCTCGACACCGGCACCTCGGCGCGCGCGTTCCCGCTCCACCCGGTGTACGCATCGCGCGAGCCCTCCCCGGACGAGCTCAGTCGCGTGGCGGAGAGGCCGAGCGGCGCCTGTCCCCAGACGCCGCTCCAGAGCGCGCTCGCGCGCACGGTCTCCTGCTCGCCGTACTCGACCGAGGCGCGCGCGCCGGCCGGGGGAGCGCCCCGCTCCGTCCGGGGCAGCAGCTGGATCACGCCACCGACCGCGGCCGATCCGTAGAGGGACGAGGCCGGACCGCCGAGGACCTCGACCTGCTCGATGCCGGAGTCGGTCGCGTCCGCGAAGTCGAACGTGCCGAGCCAGGGTCCGTTCAAGGGCACGCTGTCGAAGAGCACGAGCGTGTGGCGCGGATCGGCGCCGCGCAGCCTGACGTCGGTGAGCTTGCCGAGGGTGCCGGAGCGCTGCACGTCGACCGCCGGCACCTGGCGCAGGATTTCGGAGAGGAGGAGCGGTCGCTGCGCGTCCAGTCGCTCGCGGTCGATGACGTTCACCTCGAGCGGCACGCGATCGAGCGGGAGCGGGCTCCGCTCCGCGGTGACGACGACGGGAGGCAGCTTGTAGCGAGGCTCGGCTGTGGAATCGGGCTCGGACTCCGACGCGCCCGCGCGGGCGGCGAGGAGCGCGGCGGTCCATGCGAGGGTCATGATGGAAGCGAAGGAGCGGCGAAGCGAGCAGCGAAGCAAGTGGCGGCGGAACGGTCCCATGGTCCTCCCTCTCGAAGGATGGGTGCCATCGATGAGAGAGGGCCTGTCTCCTGACTCGCGGGTCGTCCTCGGACGGCGCCTTCCCGGGTCACCCCAGTGGCATCGATGCCGTCTTCGTCACCGCTCACAGTGGCGGGGCCGTGTCGGAATCGCACCGACTTCCCGGGCCCCGTCAGCGGGGCCCATCCCCCTCCCGCCGCGGAGCCCGTGGGCCCGGCGCGGCGGGACAACCCTAGCCCAGGACGTGAGCCCGGGTCAAACGCGGGTTAGAACTTCACCTGGGGCGCGGCCTTCGCTGTCTCCGGCGCCTCGAAGAGCGGAGCGGGGGTGAAGTTGAAGCTGGAGGCGACCAGATTCGCCGGGAACTGGCGGATCCGCACGTTGTACGTCCGAACCGCCTCGTTGTAGCGCATGCGCTCGGTCGCGATCCGGTTCTCGGTCCCGGCCAGCTCGTCCTGGAGCCGCATGAAGTTCTCGCTGGAGCGGAGCTGAGGGTAGTTCTCCACGATCACGAGCAGCCGCGAGAGAGCGCTCGACAGCTCGTTGCTCGCGGCCATCTGATCCTGCGGCGACCGGGCGCCGCCCAGACGCGCCCGCGCGTTCGCGATCTCGGTGAAGATGGTGGTTTCCTGCTTGGCGTATCCCTTCACCGTCTCCACGTAGTTCGGAATCAGGTCGTTCCGGCGCTGGAGCTGGTTCTCCACCTGCGACCACGCGGTCCGGTTCTGCTCCTGCAGGGTCACCAGGTTGTTGTAGGTGCCGCGGATGTAGTTCGCCACGCCCAGCGCCACCAGCACCAGGGCGCCCAGAACCAAGAGAACGGTGATCATCGGTCGCGTACGCGAAGCCATGGCTACCCTCCCGATACGGTGGTTGAAGGGTGGTCGAGCCCTTCGACCACCGCGGTCAGACGGCTCAGAATCGATTGCGCGGACGTGAGGAGGCGCACGGCGTCAACCCGCTCCCGCTCGCCCGGACGGCATGCCACGAGAAGTCGAAGGGCCTCGGCGTCCACGCCGAACCGGGTCGCGCAGCGCTCGGCCACCAGGGCGCGCGTTCGCGGCACGCCTTCGCCGGCAAGGTGGAGGAGGCCCGATGCCGATGCGGCGATCGCCGTGCCCGAGCGCGCCGCCCAGTGACTCGCCCCCGACGGCGTGCTCGCCACCGCGAGATAGGTCCAGGCGAGCCCGAGCTCCTGGCCGCGCAGCGTGCGTTCCACCTGGTCCCGGAGCGCCCCGGAGTCGATCGCGAGCCCCGCGAAGACGTCCTCTCCAACGAGCGTGTCGTGCCGCTCCCGGATCAGGAGGTACTCGAGTGGAAATACGTCGATCGACCGGAGGAGCCCGTCGCGCGAGAGGAGGAGGGGCCGCGTGACCCGCCGCTTCGCCCAGGATGCGTGAAGGGGCCGCAGGGTCTCGAGCTCGGTGGCCCCGAGGTCCGAGAGCACGAACGCGATGTTCACGTCCGAGTGCGCCGGGTCGAACTCCCCGCTCGCGACGCTCCCATAGAGGGATGCCCCCACGAGCCGGTCGCCGAGCGCGCCCTTCGACGCCTCCGCGACCTCGCGGGCCGCCCGCATCGGATCGAACCGCCGGGTCCACCTCATCGTCACCTCGCCTGGGCCTTCCACGTCGAGCGGCTAGAAGCCGCCGCTCGCGCCTCCGCCGCCGCTACTGCCCCCGCCGAAACCACCGAATCCGCCTCCCCCACCGCCACCGCCGGAGCCTCCGAAGCCGCCCATCCCGCCGAGCCCGCCTCCGAAGCCGCCCCACGGATCGTACCAGCCTCGCCGGCGCCGGGTGCGCCAGTCCCCGGGGCGCAGCTGGGCGCGAATCACGCTCGTGACGACCATGAACAGGATGAAGATGAGGAGGAGACCCATCGAGCTCGATTTGCGGCGCATCGGCGGCACGACAACCGGGCCGCCCCGGTCGAGCGTGACCCCGCGGTCCGCGGCCACGATCGCGGCGACGGCCTCGACACCGAGGAGGAGACCCGGGCCGAAGCGATTGGCGTGGAGGTCGGGGCCCATGACGTTCCGGATGATCGATCCGGCGCGCCCGTCCGGGATGATCGACTCGAGACCGTATCCAACCTCGATGCGCACGCGGCGCTCCCGCTTGGCGAGCAGGATGAGCGCCCCCTCGTCCTTCCCCTTGGAGCCAATGCCCCAGGTCCGATAGAGCTCCTCCGCCACGGGATCGATCGTCTCGCCCTCGAGGCTCTCGATCGTGACGACAGCGACCTGAGCCCCCGTCTTGGCATCGAGCTCCCGGGCCAAGGCGTTCATCGAATCAGCCGACGCGGCGTCGATGACGCCGGCGAAGTCGGTGACGTACCCCGTCGGGGCGGGCCAGGTGCGCGCCTCCGTGAACGCCGGAAACGAGAGCGCGAGCACCACGGCGAGGACGCTGGTCCCCCTGAGGAGCTTCACCACCTTCTCAGGGCCGACCTCGGCGCGGGCCAGGCTCGGGCCGACGCGGGTACCGCAACGGCTAGCTGGAGCGGTAGTTGGTGAACTGGAGATCAAGCCCGAAGTCCTTGCCCTTCACCGCCAGGATCACCGACTGGAGATCGTCCCGCTTCTTGCCGGTGACCCGGACCTGATCCTCCTGGATCTGCGCCTGGACCCGGACTCCCGTCCCCTTGATGAACTTCACGATCTCCTTCGCCTTCTCCGACGGGATCCCCTTCCGGACCGTCACCACCTGCCGGACGGTTCCCTTGGCCGCCGGCTCGATCGATCCGTACTCGAGCGCCTTCAGGGAGACGCCGCGCTTGACCAGCTTGGTCGTGAGGATGTCGATCACCGCCTTGAGGCGCGACTCGTCGTCCGAGTGCAGCGTGAGCGTCTCCTTGTCGTGCTTGATGTCGCTGACGCTCCCCTTGAAGTCGAATCGCTGGCGGATTTCCTTCAAGGCCTGCTGCACCGCGTTCGACACTTCCATCAGGTCGACGTCCGAGACGATGTCGAACGAATTGTCGGCTGCCATCCGCCCTCCTCGCGGCCCCGTCCGGGATCCCATGCCCCGCGCGGGATAAAAGGAAAGGGAAGCGGAGCGCTTTGCGCCCGCTTCCCTCCCTCGTGCCTCGCTACTTTATGCGTGCTGCCTCTAAGCCCGTTGGTCGCCGTAGCGGAAAAACCTGGATCGAGACGCGATACCCGAGCTTAGTGGGTCCCCGTGGAGCCCGTCGCCGTCGTGTCCGTCATCATCGGCGTGCTCATCGTGTCGGCAGGAGCCGGCTGCTCCATCTGCTGATCCATGGTCGAGGTGCCCTCGGTCGAGGTCTGCTCCTTCTTGGCACAGCCGACCGCGAGAACCAGCGCGATGGCGAACACGAACACCAGCGTGATGGTCAAAAACTTCTTCATTCCGCAATCACCTCCCTTCGATTGAAGACATCGACTCTCGATTGCGGTGTTGCAACCGGTCCCTCCCCATAAAGCAAGACACCACTGGGTACAGCGGTGCCGGGGCGAACAGGTGCTATTTTCGAACAGCAGCGGGTACGATTTCGACCCGTTTCGCCGCCGGAACCCCCCGCGGCAAGAACGGCGGGGACACTACGGACCCCCCGAAATCCTGTCAAGCCCGTTTTGGAATCAGAGGATCGAGAGGGCACGGTCGAGATCGGCGAGGAGATCGTCGAGATCCTCGATGCCTACGGAAATCCTTATCAATCCGTCGGTTAGGCCGACCTTAATTCGCTCCTCCCGCGGCACGGACGCGTGGGTCATCGTGGCGGGATGGCTGATCAGGCTCTCGACTCCACCCAGACTCTCGGCGAGCGAGAAGACCCGCGTCCTCGGGAGCACGGCCGCACCCTTGTCGATGGATCCGACGTCGAACGCGATCATCCCGCCGAAGCCGCTCGCCTGGGACTCGTGCAGCTCGCGGCCTGGATGGTCGGGCAGCCCGGGATAGAGGACGCGCTCCAGCTTGGGATGCTTGGCGAGCCACGCCGCGATCGCGCGTGCGTTCGACTCGTGACGGTCCATGCGCACGGCGAGCGTCTTGATGCCGCGCAGGACGAGCCAGCAGTCGAACGGGCCCGGCACCGCGCCGGCCGCGTTCTGGAGGAAGCGGAGCCGCTCGCTCGAGGTGGCGTCGTTCGACACCACGATGCCGCCGACCATGTCGCTGTGCCCGTTCAGGTACTTGGTCGCGCTGTGCACGACCAGGTGTGCGCCCAGCTCGATCGGACGCTGGAAGTAGGGCGTCATGAACGTGTTGTCGACCACGAGGAGCGCGCCGTGCGACCGGGCCAGGGATGCCAGCGCCTCGAGGTCGGAGATGATCATGGAGGGATTCGTGGGGGTCTCGACGAAGAGCATCCGGGTGGCCGGCCGGAATGCCGCCTCCACCTGGTCGAGCCGGGACGTGTCCACGTAGGTGAAGTCGAGGCCGAAGGGACGCACGACCCGCTCGAAGAGCCGGTAGGTGCCACCGTACATGTTGTTCGAGGCGACCACGTGGTCGCCCGATTTCAAGAGTTGCGTGATCGTGGTGATTGCCGCCATGCCCGAACCGAAGGCGAAGCCGTCGGCGCCCCGCTCCAGCGTCGCCACGTTCTTCTCGAGCGCGATCCGGGTGGGGTTCTGGGTGCGGGCGTACTCGAAGCCCTTGTGCTTCCCGAGCCCTTCCTGGACGTAGGTCGAGGTCTGGTAGATCGGGACGGTGACAGCGCCCGTGGTGGGATCGGGCTCCTGCCCGGCATGGATGGCGTCGGTCGAGAACCCCATGGTGCTACGCGTTGATGTACTCGATGAGGTCGAAGCGGGTGATCACGCCGGTCGGCCGGCCCCCCTCGTCCACGGCCACGGCGGCGTTTCGCTCCGCGAGGAGCTTCATGATCCGCGGCAGGTGCTCGTGGAGGGACACGGTGGGCAGCGACTTCTCGATCAGATACTCGAGGCGGGAGTCCGGATTGGCCGTCCCGTCGAGCACCTTCTGCATCAGAGCTCCCTCGGTGACGGCACCGACGACTTTGCCGTCCTTGAGCACGGGGAGCTGCGAGATGTTGAACTCGCGGATCAGGGCGAGCGCGCGCGAGGCCGGCTCGTCGTAGCTCACGGTGACGATCGCCGGCACGTGGTTCCCCTTGGCGCGGAGGATCTCCGCCACCGTCACGGCGTTCGAGTCGAGGAGGTGGTTGTCCCGCATCCACTCGTCGGAGTGCACCTTGCTCAGGTATCGCTCCCCGGTGTCCGGGATCAACACCACGATCAGGTCCTCGGGACCGGCGCGGCGCGCCACCTGGAGCGCCGCGTAGAGCGCCGTGCCCGCCGAGCCGCCGGCCAGGATCCCCTCCTCCCGCGCGAGGCGGCGGGCCAGGTTGAGCGACTGGCTGTCGTTCACGGCGACGATCTCGTCGATCATCGAGAAATCGAGCGTGCCGGGGAAGAAGTCCTCGCCGATCCCCTCGACCTTGTAGGGCTTCGGCGGGATCACCTTCTTCGTGTCGAAGTACTCCTTGAGAATGGACCCGATCGGGTCGGCGCCCACGGTGCGCACCTTCGGGTTCTGCTGCTTCAGGTAGCGCGAGGTGCCGCTGATCGTGCCCCCCGTTCCGAGCCCCGCCACGAAGTGGGTGATCTTCCCTGCGGTCTGCTCCCAGATTTCCGGTCCGGTGGCCCGGAAGTGCGCGTCGGGATTGGTCGGGTTGTAGTACTGGTTCGCGAGATACGCGCCCGGCGTCTCGCGCACGAGCCGCTTCGCCACCTCGTAGTAGGACTCGGGCGAATCGGGCGGGACCGAGGTCGGGGTGATCACGACCTCCGCGCCGAAGGACTTGAGCAGGTTGATCTTCTCGCGGCTCACCTTGTCGGGCATGCAGAGGATGGTGCGATAGCCCTTCACCGCGGCAACCATGGCGAGGCCCGTGCCGGTGTTGCCCGAGGTGGCCTCCACGATCGTCCCGCCCGGCTTGAGGAGGCCCTTGGCCTCCGCCTCGGCCACGATCGCGACCGCGATGCGGTCCTTCACGGAGCCGCCCGGATTGAACGCCTCGAGCTTCGCCACGACCGGCGCGCGGCAGTCCTTGGCGATCTGCCGGAGGCGCACGAGGGGAGTGTTGCCGACAGTCTGGAGGATATCGTCGTGGATCCGCGGCTCGGCGGGCATGCGTCCGCCCGTCCCCTGCGACATGGTTTCGGTCTGGCCTTTCATGAGGTTCGCTTCGGCGGAAGGAACGACGACGGAACCGCGCGGAAAAGGCTACGGTTCCGGGGCGGCCCCGGTCAAGCGAGGATTTCGGCGGCCAGCCCCGTCAGGGGCGCACGGACGGGGACTTGAGGAGGGCCTCGATGTACCCGAGGATCTCCGTGAAGTCGTACGGCTTCGTCACAAAGCGATTGGCTCCCATCTCGAGCGCCAGGGTCTGGTCTCCCTCCTGCGTGCGCGCCGAGAGGATGATGATCGGGATGTGCTTGAACCGATCGTCGAACTTGAGGAGCCGGCAGACCTTGTACCCATCCAGCTTGGGCAGCATGAGATCGAGCAGGATCACGTCCGGCCTGGTCTCGCGCGCCTTCTTCAGCCCTTCCTGTCCGTCGGACGCGATCTCGACCGTGTAGCCGGAGGCCTGGAGCCCGAATTCGAGCACGCGCACGAGATCCGGCTCGTCGTCGACGACGAGGATCCGACCCCGCGAGGATTCCTGATTCGTCACGACTTCACCTCCCGTTTGCTCTGTCCGCGGAAACGGCGCGGGGGTCGAAGGGATCCCGCCCCCATCCGTCCGGCGTCGGCTCCGCCATCGGAGCCGAGGTGTCCAGGATCGCCTCCGCCACGGGCGCCACAGACGGCCGGCGCTTCGGGGCGGTCTTCTCACCCACGGCCCAGGCGAGCGCGAGAACGAGAAGGGCTCCGAGAACATAGGTCCTCGGGTTGGCCGACGTTCTCGCCTGCTCCGCCATCCAGCTCATCGAGTCTTCCCTCTCACGGCGTCCCGTAGAGGTCGAACCGCACCTCCGCGCCGAGCGCGGGGTAGCTCCCCCCGTTGAACCCGAGCGCCACCGAGCGCGTCACGACGAGTGCGCCCATGGCGTCCACGTCGCTCACGTACTCGGCGATGTCGCGATACGTCCCGCGAACCCGGAATCGAAGGCTCTGCCGCACGAGCCGGACGGGCGCCCCGGTCGCATCGGGCACGACCTCCTCGGCCGCATGCCCGATCGGCTCGATACTCTCCGTCACGATCCCGTGCCGCGCCGCGACGGGCTCGAGCGCCGTGAGGAACTCGGACACGAGCACGCGCGCCGGAGGCGCGAGACGGCTCCGCGGCGCACCGGCGATCGCGCCCGGGTGCGCGCTCGACCAGGCCGCCAGATCGCCGATCCCTCGCTGGAGATCCTCGAGCTTCGCCGAGAGCCCCGCGGCACGGGCCTCGAGTGCGCCGGCCTCCCGCTCGCGCGGACCGATGTAGACCGCACGCGCTGCTCCGATCGAGAGCGCGAGGACCGCGGCCAGGAGGCCGAGCCGTGCGATCGGATTCCGCCCGAGACTCCACCGCGTTCCGCCCATCATCGAGGCGCCCCTCCACCGCTGACGAGCCGTGCCGAGAGAACGAAGCGGCTCTGCAACGGCCCCACCCCCTGGCAGGTCTGGAGCTCCACGCGGTCCACGTAGGGCGACCGCTCGAGCGACGCCATGAGCTCGCCCAACGGCTGCTCCGGGCGAAGCCGCTCGCGCGCCACCAGCCCCTCGATCCGGAGCTCGATCCTCTCGGCCGGCGCGGGCGCCGCAGCGTCCGGCCCCCCGTCCTCGGGCCTGGGCTCGACCGGCGCGAGCGATACGATGCGTGCCTCGGTTCCCACCCGATGGCTCAGGTCGCGGAGCACTTCAGACCACTGAGGCGTGCCCCCTCGAAGCCCGTCCATCACCGCCGCCGAGCGCGCCTCCGTTTCGCGCGCTTCGCGGAACCGCCCCACCGTCTCCGAGTACTCGCCCAGGCCGCGGAGCTTCGCCTCGAGGCCCGCCACCCGCGCGCGCTCCCGCTGGAGCGTCATCTCGGCGGGCAGCGAGATCGAGAGGAGCAGGACCGCCGCGGTCGCGACCGCGATCCGCTGCGGAATCGCCTCCGCGAACCGGTACGCCGCTCCCGCCCCCTCGGACTCGAGGAAGTCGACCGCCCCCGCCTCGAGCAGGCAGAGGCCCGCGACCGCTCCACGTCCGAGCGCCGCGTCGGCCACTCCACTCCCAGGATCGACCACATGGACCGGCATCTTGAGAACGCCCGAGAGGTACGGGGCGAGCCCCGGGACGCGCGCCGTCTCCCCCAGGATGGCGATCCGGGACACGGAGCTTCCCTGGAACTGCTCGTGCACGTAGTCGATCGAATTCCAGAGCTCGCGCACGAGCCGCTCGAGGCTCGGCCGCAGCATGACCGCGACCGCCGAGGCCGGAATGCCTCCCTCTCTGCCGGCCTCCTTCTCGGTTCCGGCGACTCCCTGCTCGCTCAGGAGCGATTCCGCCTCCGCCGCGTCGAGGAGGCGCACGCCCTGCCCGGGCACGACGATGGACCGGAGCGCGTCCACGAACGAGGCCACCCCCACGCCGCACTCACGCGTGAAGCGGATCTCGTCGCCGCGGAAGATCGAGATGTGGCTCTCGCGCGGGCCGAGGTCGAGGTAGGCGACCGCCTCCTCGCGATCGAGCGACGGAAGCGAGCGGAGGAGCGCCCGGAGCGCCACGGGGCGGATGGTGAGGTGCGCCGGAGTCAGGCCGGCCGTCTCGAGGGCGCGGCAGGTCTCGAGGACCGCGCGGCGGGGCGCCACGGCAACCAGCACGTCCGTGCCGGGACCCTGCGCGGAGCGGCCGAGCACTTCGTGGCGGATCACCGCCTCCTCGATCGGATAGCCGATCAGGTTGCGGCACTCGAGCGCGAGCGACGCCTTGAGGTC
>JAEHDN010000081.1 GCA_016880395.1 Candidatus Eiseniibacteriota bacterium | reverse complement strand
CGCGAGCGCATCCTGGCTCTGGTGACCTCCGGTCCGGCCCCGATCGAGTTCGCCGGCAAGGGCTCGCGGACCCTGCGCGTCAAGTCGCCAAAGGACCCGTTGTCGTTGGCCACAAATCTGTTGCAGCATCTCGGGCCCTCTGATACCGTGCCCCGTCTTCCTCTTCCCGCGACCGGAACATGAACCGGCGGGTCCCGACGGGGGTATTTGGGGAACGAGGTCAGGCGCGCATTGCCCACCGGAATAGCACCCAAGGAATGATCCAGACTCGAACGTCCCTGTCATACCGCTCGAACCCTGCCCTCCAGCGTGCGCCGAAGTCCCTTGCCTCCGGATGGGGGAGCCTGGGAGTCACCGCCTTGATCGCGGCCTGGCTCGGGCTTGCCGGCTCCGCGGGCGCCACGACCGCGCCCCCCGCGAAGGCAGCGCCGAGCGCGAAAGCCGCCCCGTCCGCGAAGTCGACCGCATCGCCGCCGAAGGCCTCGAGCAGGGTGGCCACCGTAGGCACGTCCCGCGCCGTGGATCAGCTCGACATTCAGCGGGCCGCGCAGTCGCTCGCGGCCGATCCCCTGCGCACGAAGAACCCGGCGCAGTGGCGGCGCTCCCTGCTCGACCGCTGCGTCGATCGGGAGCTCCTCGCGATGGAGGCGGAGCGGCAGGGGCTGGACCGCGACTCGGTGGTGGCGAAGCTCCTCGCGGATCGCGAGTATTCAGCGTTCCATCGCGAGATCTACAAACGCGTGCTCATGCCGCAGCTCACGCCCACCCAGCAGGACCTCACGAAGGCCCGTGAAGATGGCCACTATCGCGCGGTCGATCTTTCGGTGATCCTGATCCGCACCGACCTCAATCCGAACGATCGCCCCCTGGCCCAGCGCATCGCCAAGGCAGCTCGCGACGGCGCGAGGTTCGATTCCTTGGCGAAGCTCTACAGCGCCCACCCGCCGACCAAGGCCAAGGGGGGGTATGTCGGGTGGCTGCTGACCCGTGACGTGAACCCGGCCTGGTTCGCGGACGCCCGCAAGGCTTCCGTCGGCGACGTGCTCGGCCCGTATCAGGGCCCGTTCGGGGACGAGATCTACAAGATCGGTGGCTTCCAGGAGCTGAGCGACGACTCGCTCTCGTCTCTGATCCACGTGGATCGGAGCCGCACCATCGCTTCCGACTATGAAAAGACCCTGCTCGCCAAGTACCACTTTGCGATCGACTCGAGCCAGGTCCACCCGCTCGTCTTCGCCGTCGCGAGCGAGAGCCCCGATTCCATACTCCAATCGCTCGGCCCCCGTGGGACCCGCGAGAAGGTGGGGGTTCGACCGGCGATCGGAATCCTCGCGCGCTGCGACGGGCGCATCGTCACGTTCCGCGACATCATGGAAGTAGCTTCCGTCGACTGGAAGCAGATCGGCGGACTCCATCTCGACGATGCCGATGAGGTCTACGCCCTCTGCGCGCGGGCGGTGGTGCCAGATCTGACGTCGCGCGACGCGCGCGAGCGCGGGATCGACAAGGACCCTCTCGTCGCGCGCGAGCTCCGGCTCCTGGGCGAGGAGGTGCGCACGTTTGCGATGGTTCGCCGGCACGTCCCGAATCCCAACGATGCGGCCGTCCGAGCCTACTTCGAGGCCCATCCCCGGCAGTTCCTGAGGCCTCGGACGTGGCGGGTGAAGGTCGTGGCGTTTGCGCAGCCGGAGAGCGCAGCGCAGAACTACCAGGCCTGGCGGAGCTCGGGCATTCCCGACTCGACCTTTGCCGCGAGGAATGACATCCACGAGATGAAAGGCGCCGGACCCTGGACCGTCTCGGCCGGACAGTACGCGACGGCCCGATTCACGACGCTCGAGCTGGCCGAAGGAAGCGATGATCCGCTCACTCGGGCGGTGGCCGGCCTCGAGCCGGGGGCGGTGACTCCTCCGATCGTGCTGCCCTACGGCGGTCAGGTGGTCATGCAAGTGATCGCGGTCGAGAGCGCCCGCCCCGAGACGTACGAGGAGGCCAGAGTCCTCGCCCATCGCCTCCGGCGAGAGTACGACGAGAGCCGCTGGGCCGACGCCGAGCTGACCCGCCTACGCGCAGCCGTTCCCGTGCGCATCCTGCCGGGCCGGCTCGAGGCGATCAAGCTGGCCAGTCGCAGCACACCAACCGGAACGGGAGGCGCCGTTCGATGATGACGCGTAGGTTCCTGACCGTGGCGCTGACCACGGGGCTGCTCGTATGCGGTGGCGGATCGCAGCTCGCACCCGCCGCCGAGCGGATTGCGGCCGTCGTGAACAAGGAGGCCATTCTCGCCTCCGACGTCGACGAGCAGACGAGGGACGCCGCGGAGCGCATGAACGTCGATCCCTCCGACTCGTCGACCTACAAACGCCTGCGCGGGGAGGTCCTGAACCAGCTCATCGAGAAGCAGGTGCTCCTCACCGAGGCGAACCGCGAGGGCATCACGGTCACGGACGCGGAGGTGAGCCAGGCGGTCGACCGCGAAATCCAGGGCCTGAAGCAGCGAATCGGTTCGGAGGCCGACTATCAGGTCGCGCTGGCCCGGGAGAAGACCACCGAGGCCGAGCTCCGCAAGCGCTACACGCCGGGGGTGCGGGAGCAGCTCATGATCTCGCGCCTGGTCGGAAAGGAAGTGCAGTCCAAGACGTCGGTGACCGACGCCGAGGTCCGCACGTACTACGACGCGCACCGCGACTCCATCGGCAGGAAGCCGGAGGAGCTCAAGATGGCGCACATCCTCATCCCCTTCGAGCCCGACACCTCGCAGCTCCGCCGCGCCCACGTGCGCGCCGACAGCCTTCGCGATCTGATCGTGAACAAGAAGCAGCCCTTCGACCAGGTGGCCCAGCGGTTCTCCGACGATCCGAGCTCGCGGGTGGGCGGCGATCTCGGCACGTTCGGCCGCGGAGACATGGTGCCGGAGTTCGAGGAGGTCGCCTTCAAGCTGAAGCCGATGGAGATCAGCATGCCGGTCCGGACGCGCTTCGGATACCACATCATCCAGGTGCTCGAGCACTTCGCGAAGACCGACTCCGCCGCGGAGCGCGTCCACGCGCGGCACGTGATGGTGCAGGCCAAGCCTTCGCCCGCCGACGAGGAGCGGGCCAGACTGCGCGCGCTCGCGCTGCGGGATTCGATCATCACCAAGGGGGCGGACTTCGCGGCCGTGGCGAAGAAGTTCTCGGCGGACACCGCGACCCGGGACTCGGGAGGGGTGCTGGGCAGCGTTCCGGTGCCCGGGCTGCCGCAGAATCTGCGCGAGCCGCTGAGCGGCCTCGCCGTGGGCGAGGTCAGCGTGCCGTTCAAGCGCGAGGCGGGCTATCACCTGTTCAAAGTGCTGGGACGCACGCCCGAGACCGACTATAAGTACGAGGACATCAAGGACGACCTCCGCCAGGTGGTTCTCAACAAGAAGCTCGAAGATAGCTACCGGCGCTGGTACGAGCGCGTCCGCAAGGGCGTGAATGTCGAAGTGAAGAACTAGCGGGAGTCGCCCATGGCCGCGCGCCGTCCCACGCTCGTCGTCACGATGGGCGACCCCGCGGGCATCGGGCCGGAGATCGTGGTTCGCGCGCTCGCGTCCCCCGCGCTCCGGCGCGTGGCGCGGCTCGCCGTGGCGGGCGAGCCCGAGATCATGGCGCGGGCAGCCGCGCGGACGCGCACCCGGATCCATTTTCGGGCGGCGCTGCCAGGCGAGATGGATCTGCGCGCGGACGGCGCGGGCATTCCGCTCGTCGTCTCCAGCCAGGATGGCTGGAGCGCGATCGAGCCCGGCGCGGGAACGGCGACCTCCGGACGGATGGCCGCTCGGGCCATCGAGACGGCCGCCGGTCTGGCGCTCCAGGGAGGGGTGGACGGGATCGTGACGGCTCCTATTTCCAAGACCGCGCTCCAGGCGGCCGGGTATCCCTACCCGGGACATACCGAGTTCCTGGGACGCCTCGCCGGCGTGCCCGAGACGAAGATGCTCTTCATCGGCGGCCCCTTCCGCATCCTGCTCGCCACGGTGCACCTCGCGCTCCGGCGCGTGTCCGACGCCCTCACGGTCGACGGCCTCGCGCGCACGATCGAGTTCGCGGCGGCGGCCGGACGCAACTTCCGCTGGAAGGCGGGGAGTTCCGTCGCGGTCCTCGGGCTCAATCCGCACGCGGGCGAGGGAGGTCTCTTCGGCGACGAGGAGGCGCGGATCATCGCGCCCGCGATCGAGCGGGCCCGCGCACGCGGCATCCGCGCGGAGGGACCTTACCCGGCGGACACGTTCTTCCCGCAGCACGCGCATCGCAAGGATCTCGGGACCGTCGTCGCCATGTACCACGACCAGGGACTGATCGCCGCGAAGAGCGGCGGGATCGGAGGCGCGGCGAACGTGACGCTCGGCCTCCCCTTCATCCGTAGCTCCGTGGACCACGGCACGGCCTTCGATCGCGCGTGGAAGGGGGGCTCGCGCGCCCCCGATCCCGCCGGGCTCGCGACCGCGATCCGGGTCGGTGCGGATCTCGCGGCGAGAGCGCGGCGCCCGCTGGAGTGGTCATGGCCCTGATCCGGCTGGAGCACGCGAGCAAGCACTACGGCGACCGGATCGCGCTGAGCGACGTGACGCTCTCGTTCGATCCGGGCGAGTGGGTCTTCGTGATCGGGCCGAGCGGCGCGGGGAAGACGACCCTGCTCCGCCTCCTCGCGCTCGCCGAGCGGCCGACCACGGGGCGCATCGAGATCGATCCCGACGCCGTCCGGCGTCCAGGCGCGCCGGCCCAGGGGCCTGCCTCGAGCGGCACCGAGGAGGGCGGCGACGCGCCGCGCAAGCGGACGAGGCGTGTTCCCATCCGCCGCGTGCGGCGTTCCGTCGGGATGCTGGGCCAGGAGTTCCGCCTGCTCGCGGATCGGAACGTCTTCGAGAACATCGCGATCGCCTGCCAGATTTCGGGCATCTGGGACCGCTCGAAGATCCGCGAGCGCATCACGCCGCTCCTGGACCAGATGGGAATCCGCGGCAAGGAGACGCTCTACCCGAACGACCTCTCGGCCGGCGAGAAGCAGCGCGTGGCGCTCGCGCGGGCCATGGCTCGCCACCCGCGCATCCTGATCGCGGACGAGCCGACGGGGAACCTCGATCCGGGCGCCGCGGGTCAGATCTTCGCCCTCCTACAGGAGATCCGCCAGAGCGGCACCCTCGTGGCCGTGGCCACGCACGCGGAGGAGTGGATCCGGCGGCATCCTGGACGCGTGATCCGCCTCGAGCGCGGCCTCGTGCGATCGGACCAGGCCGAGGGGGCCATCGCCTAGGCGAGGAGAATCCATGGGAGCCATTCGCTACATCGCGCGCGAGTTCTGGCGGGGATTCGTCTCCCACCGCGCGCTCTGGATCACGAGCATCGCCTCCATGGCGTCGATCCTCCTCATCTTCCTCCTCTTCCTGATGGTGCTTCGGAGCGTCGAGAGCTACACCTCGCACCTCGAATCGCGCGAGGAGGTCTCGGTCTTCCTGAACGAGGGGCTCTCGAAGGCGGACGTGGCGGCGGTCGCCGCGTCGCTCCATTCGATCGCCGGCGTGGACAGCATCCGCTACGTCAGCAAGGACGAGGCGTGGGAATCCTTCAGGCAGGACGTCGGCGACGAGGCCCTCGTCCAGGCGGTGGGATCCAACCCGCTTCCCGCGTCCTTCGTGATCCGCCCCAGGCCCGGGTACCGCACGGCCGACGGCGTCCGGTCGATCGCGCGCGAAGCGGAGACCGTGCCGCACGTCGAGGACGTCCGGTTCGCCGGCGAGTGGGTGCTCCGCGCGCAGCAGGTGGTGAGCGCCGTGGAGCGGATCGGCTACGCGCTCGGCCTGATCGTGCTCCTCGGAGTCCTCTTCATCGTGGGGGCCACGACGAGACTCTCGGTCCAGGCGCGCATCGACTCCATCCACCTGATCCGCTCGCTCGGCGGCGGATTCCTCTTCAACGAGCTGCCCTATCTCGTCGAGGGCTTCGTGCTGGCCGCGCTGTCCTCGGCGATCACCGTCTTCGTCGCGCGCGCCATCAACAATTCCCTCGGAGAGGAGCTGTTCCGCCTCCAGTTCCTCTCGACGACCGACCTCCTGGCCTTCGTCGGTGTGAGCGGCCTCCTCGGCCTCTTGGGAAGCTGGATCGCGGTGGCCACGCTTCCGCGGAAATGGCTGCTCTAGAGGGGGCCCGACGGGGCCTCCCGCGTCTCGCGGCCGGTTGTGCGGCCGCGCTCCTGCTCCTCGCAGCCCCCGGTCCTCGCGCGCTCGCCCAGGGCGGCGCCTCTCCGGATTCCTCGAAACGCGCACAGCGGAGCGCCGCCGACGCCGAGATCGACGCGCAGCGCCGGGAGCTCGAGTCGCTCAAGCAGCAGCTCGACGAGCGGCGGCGCACGGGGCAGGCGCTCAAGGGTCGCGAGAAGAGCCTCCTCGGACAGCTTCGCGAGAGCGAGAAGAACCTGCAGCTCACCGTGCGCTACCTGAACGCGCTCGAGCGTCGGCGGCGCGCCGTGGCCTCGAGCCTCGGCGACGCGACGGTGGAGCTGGCTCGCACGGCCGTGCAGCTCGACACGGACCGTCGCCGACTCTCCTGGCGTCTTCGCGAGATCTACAAGCGCGGCCGAAGCGCCGACCTCGAGTACCTCCTCTCGGCCAGGTCGTTCGGGGACCTGGTCGCCCGGACGTACTACCTCGCCCGGATCGCGCAGGAAGACCGCGGACAGGTGCTCCTCACCCAGGCTCGGCGGGGTCAGGTGCAGGACACGAAGACACGGCTCGAGTCCCGGAAGCGCGAGCTGGACCGCCTCAAGGCAGAGACCGACCGGGAGCGCCTCTCGCTCAACCAGATCCGGGTCGAGCGGGCGAACCTCCTCAAGAAGATCCGCTCGGACGCGAAGTCGAACGAGCAGGCGGCGGCGGAGCTGGAGCGGGCGAGCCGGCGGATCCAGGGCCTGATCGGCGAGCTGGAGAAGCGGCGTCTCGCGGCCGAGCGAGGGGCGCCCGGGACAGGGCCCCCGCTCCTCGGGGACTTCGGCAGGAACCGGGGCCGCCTGCCGTGGCCCGTCAACGGACGAGTGGCCCGGCCGTTCGGGAGCCAGGTCAACCCGCGGTTCGGGACGAAGACCTTCAACAGCGGGGTGGACATCGCGGCCAGCTTCGGGACCCCGATCACGGCCGTGGCCAAGGGCCGCATCGAGTACGTCAACTGGCTCGAGGGGTACGGCAAGTGTGCTATCATCAACCATGGTGGAGGCTTCTATACGCTGTATGCGAACGCCTCCGAAATTTTGGTCTCGGTCGGCAGGGATGTCGCGGCCGGTGAGATCATCGGCCGGGTTGGCGACACCGGCTCGACCATGGGCACTGCCCTCCATTTCGAGATCCGCAAGGGGCGGGAAGCTTTGAACCCCCTCGAGTGGTTCCGTTGAGTCCTTCGTCATCATGAGCGAGTTCACACTGCGCGGCCAGGACCAGGCGCTGAGCCTCCTCCGGGCCGCCATCGCATCCGGTCACGTCGGCCACGCCTACCTGTTCCACGGGCCTGCGGGCGTGGGCAAGACGAGGGCCGCTCTCCTCTTCGCACGGGCGCTCCTCTGCGAGCGTCCGGTCGCGGGGGGTGAGTCCTGCGGCACGTGCGCGTCCTGCGCGGCGGTGCTCGGGCTTCGCCACCCCGACCTCGAGTTCCTCGTGCCGCTGCCGACATTCCGCGCCGAGGGGCGCACCGAGCGGCAAGCCGAGGAGGCTCGCTCGGAAGCCCGCGCGGTGGTGATGCGCCGCTTTGCGACCGAGCCCCTTTTCACCCCCGTCTTCACGCGCCCGCCCGTCCACTCGGTCGAGGATCTCGCCCGCGCGAAGCAGTTCCTCTCCTTCACCGCGCAGCGCGAAGGGGGGGCGAAGGTCCTGATCGTGAAGGGAGCCGAAGCGATCACGGGCCCGGCGGCGCACGCCTTCTTGAAGATCCTCGAGGAGCCGCAGCCGCGCCGCGTGCTGATCCTGGGCGCGCGGCAGCCGAGGGCGCTCCTGCCGACGATCGCGTCTCGTTGCCTCCTGGTCCGCTTCCGCCCGCTTCCGACGGCCGTCATCGCCGAGGCGCTCGCCTCGCGCGGCGTGTCGAAGCCGGTGGCGCGGCTCATCGCCGCGACGAGCCAGGGGAGCCTCGGCCGCGCGCTCGGATTCCTCGAGGCGCCGCTCGACTCGGCGGTCAGGGAAGCGCCCGGCGAGGCGGATTTCACGAAGCTCCGCGCCGCCGCGACCGAGCTGTTCGTGCGGCCAAAGAGCGCCGCCGTGCTGGGACCGCTCCGGCGCGCGCGTATCGAGCGGGATCGCGGCCGCTTCCTCACCGTGGTCTCCCTCGCCGCCTACTACTACCGGGATGTCCTCCGACGCAAGCTCATCGGCAAGGATGCGCCGCTCGCGCACGCGGACCTCGAGAGGGACATCGACGCCGACGCCCGTGCGCTCCCCGTGTCCGACGTAACGGCGCGCATCCGCATCCTGGACGAGATCGCATCCGCGGTTCAGTCGAACGTCACCGCGGCCTACGCCGTCGCGGCGGCGCAGTACCGGATGGGGCTCGGGCCGGACGGGGCCCGCGCCGGAGCGCGCCCGCGCGCGGGAGCCGCCCATGCCTGATTCCGAGCCCAACGTGATCGACGGCGCCGCGGCGACCGCCCCGATCGTCGACGTGGTCGAGCTGGTCTTCAAGGGCCGGCGCCGCGCCTATTACACGAACCCGCGCGAGCTGCCGCTTCACGAAGGCGATTACGTGGTCGTGCAAGCCGAGCGGGGCGAGGACCTCGGCCGCGTGCACCACACGGCCGAGTGGGTCCGCCGGCCCGAGCTGCACGGAACCCTCCGCGAGGTGCTCCGTGCCGCGCGTCCCGAGGATCTCGAGGTGCTGGAGCGGAACCGCGGGAAGGAGGAGCGCGCCTTCCAGGTCTGTCGCGATCGGATCGTCCAGCGCGATATCGAGATGAAGCTCGTCGACTGCGAGTATCAGCTCGACGGGAACCGGGTCACGTTCTACTTCACGGCCGAGAAGCGCGTCGATTTCCGCGATCTCGTGAAAGATCTCGCGGCCGCGTTCCGGACCCGGATCGAGCTTCGCCAGATTGGCGTGCGGGACGAGGCCGGGCGGATCGGAGGCGTCGGGACGTGCGGCCGCGAGCTGTGCTGCTCGACCTGGCTCCGCCAGTTCGAGCCGATCACCCTGAAGATGGCGAAGGACCAGGGGCTTTCCCCCAGTCCATCCAAGATCTCGGGCGCCTGCGGGCGGCTGAAGTGCTGCCTCCGGTACGAGCTCGACTTCTATAAAGAGGTGGCCCGCGAGTTCCCGAAGATCGGCAGCAGACTCACACTCGCCGACGGCGAATGGGAGGTCGGCCGTGTGGACATCTTCCGCCGCGAGATCCACCTCGTGACGGACGAGGGAAAGGAGTCGATGGTCGCGCTCGCGGAGATCCCGGCCGGAACGAAGGTCGTGGGGCCGTCGCGGGATCGGCGGAAGGGCTGCGACAAGCAGGGCTGCGCGTCGCGCGGCGCGCGACCGGGGGACGGCGAGAGCGGCGGGGGCGGAGATCGCCCCGGCGGTGGCGAGCGCGGGAGCGGCGAGGGCCGGCGGCCGCAGCGCCCCGACAATCGACGGGGCCGCCCGGGCAGCGACCGGCCGCGATCCGGCGATCCTCCTCAGGAGCGTGGATGAGCAAGTTCTACATCACGACCGCGATCGACTACGTGAACAACGTCCCGCATCTCGGGACCGCGTACGAGAAGATCGCGGCCGACGCCATCGCGCGCTTCAAGCGGCTCCAGGGCTTCGACACGCGCTTCCTCATGGGGAACGACGAGCACTCGACCAACGTCGAGAAGGCCGCGCGCGAGCAGGGGCTCGATCCGATCGCCTACTGCGACAAGATGGCGGAGATCTTCCGCGGCGTCTGGAAGCGGCTCGACATCTCCTACGACGATTTCATCCGAACGACCGAGCCACGCCACATTCGCGGCGTCCAGGCGCTCTTCGAGCGGATCGCGGCGAAGGGGGACATCTACAAGGGCAAGTACGAGGGCTATTACTGCGTCAGTTGCGAGCGCTTCTACCCGGAGAAGGACCTGATCGACGGGAAGTGCCCCGACCACAAGACGCCGGCGAAGTTCCTGAGCGAGGACAACTACTTCTTCAAGCTGTCGAAGTACGGACCGCCGCTCCTCGAGCACATCCGCGCGAACCCGGGCTTCATCGTCCCGGAGATCCGCCGGAACGAGATCGTGAACGTGATCGAGGGAGGGCTCGAGGACATCTCCGTCTCGCGCTCGACGGGAACCTGGGGCATTCCGCTCCCGATCGACGCGAGCCAGACCGTCTACGTCTGGTTCGACGCGCTCATCAACTACATCACCGGCGTCGGTTATCCCGAGACCAACGGCACGTTCCAGCGCTACTGGCCGGCGGACGTCCACGTGATCGGCAAGGACATCACGCGCTTCCACTGCATCATCTGGCCCGCGATGCTGATGAGCGCCGGCGTGCCTCTGCCCCGGAAGGTGCTCGGGCACGGCTGGGTGCACTTCCAGGGGGAGAAGCTCTCGAAGTCGCTCGGGAACATCGTGAGCCCGCTCGAGATCGCGGACCGCTGGGGCGCCGACTCGCTCCGCTACTACGTGCTCAAGGAAGTGCCCCTCTGGCGGGACGGGGACTTCACGTGGGACCTCTTCATCCAGCGGTACAACTCCGACCTCGCGAACGACTGGGGCAATCTCTTCACGCGCACGGTGTCGATGATCCACCGCTACCGGGAGGGGAAGCTCGCGACCGTGGAGCCGGGGGATGGAGTCGGGGACGTGATCCGGGACGCCCTGCGCGAGTCTCGCGCGGCGGTGGACCGCTACGAGCTGGAGGGAGCGATCGAGGCCGCCTGGACCATCATCCGCCGGGCGAACCGCCTGGTCGAGGAGCGGGCTCCCTGGAATCTCGCCAAGGATCCGACGAAGGCCGAGGACCTGGATCGGCTGCTCGGCACGCTCGCCGTGGCGCTCCAGCATACGGCGCTCCTCCTCTTTCCGATCATGCCGTCCAAGGCCGCCCAGGTCTGGGACACCCTGCGCCTCGAGCCCGGGATCGACCAGGCCCGATTCCCGGTGGATGGAGCGCTCCTCCGGCCTCCGCCCACCGGAACCCCGCTCGGGGAATCGAAGCCGCTCTTCCCACGCATCGAGCGATGATCGACACCCACGCCCACGTGGGACGGCCGGAATTCGATGCCGATCGCGAGGAGGCCCTGGCGCGGGCGCGGGATATCGGTGTTGTACTCGTCATCGAAGCCGGAACGGACGCCCGATCGAGTCGGGCCGCCATCGAGCTGGCCAGGCGGGTGCCGGGAGTCCGCGCCGCCGTCGGATTTCACCCATGCGACGTCAGAAGCGACCGGGTCGCCGAAATGGCCGAGATCGAATCGCTTGCGGATGAGCCTGAGGTCGTCGCCATCGGGGAGACGGGGCTCGACGCCCACTGGCCGGACAACGCCCCACCCGACGTTCAGGAGGAGTTCCTGAAGCGCCACATCGCCCTGTCCAAGCGCTCCGGCAAGCCTCTCGTGCTCCATCACCGGAAGGCGGGTGAGCGCGTGGCCGAGATCCTCGAGCAGGAGGGCCCGCCCCCCGCCGGAGGCACCTTCCACTGCTTTGCCGGGGACGTCGCGCTGGCGAAACGGGTCGTGGCCATGGGATTCCGGATCGGCGTCGGGGGATCGGCGACCTTCAAGAAGAGCCCTCTCCCCGAGATCCTTCGGCAAGTGGACCTGGCCCAAGTTGTCCTGGAGACGGATGCCCCCTACCTCGCCCCCATGCCCCACCGGGGGAAGCGGAACGAGCCCGCCTACCTCG
>JAEHDN010000080.1 GCA_016880395.1 Candidatus Eiseniibacteriota bacterium | reverse complement strand
GGCTCCCGGCCGACGAACGACGAGCCGGCGACAGGCAGGTTGTGGCGGCTCACGCCGGCGGCCCGGCCGCCGTTCGCGAGACGGCCCAGGTCCGTGGCCAGCTCCGCCATCGAGGCGTAGCGGCGTGACGGATCCCGCTCGAGACAGCGGCGAAGCACGCGCTCCAGGCTCGGGGAGAGGGTTCCCGGTCCGACCGGCGGCCACTCGGCCGCGGCGATCGCGAGAAGCGTCCCGACCGTCGTGCTTCCGGTGAACGGGAGGTGTCCGGTCGCGAGCTGGTAGAGCACCACGCCCAGGCTGAACACGTCGGAGCGAGCGTCGATTCCGCTCCCGCGCGCGTGCTCGGGGCTCATGTAGGCGACCGTGCCGAGAATCACGCCGGGCGAGGTCTCCACCTGCGTGGCATCGTCCGCGCCGGCGGGGTCGACTCCGGGCGCCGCCTTCGCGAGGCCAAAGTCCACCACCTTGATGTTTCCGCCCGGGGTCACGATGAGGTTCCCGGGCTTCAGGTCGCGGTGGACCACGCCCGCGCTGTGTGCCGCCTCGAGCGCCTCCGCGATCTGGGCTCCGAGGCGCACGACCTCGGTCTCGGGGGCTGCCTCGCCGCGCATGCGCGCGGCCAGCGTGTCACCCGGGATCAGCTCCATCACCAGGTAGTCGACGTCCCGGTCGCGCCCGACGTCGTAGAGGGTGCAGATGTGCGGATGGTTGAGGCGGGAGATGGCGCGCGCCTCGCGCTCGAACCGCGCACGCGCTTCGGCGGAGAACGCCGCGCTCTCGGGCAGGACCTTGAGCGCGACCTCGCGCCCGAGGCGCGTGTCGCGGGCGCGGTAGACCTCGCCCATTCCTCCCTGGCCCAGGCGGTCGAGAAGCTCGTACGGGCCGAGCCGTGTTCCGGGATCGCGAGGGGCGTTCATGCGCGCCCGATGATAGACCATGAGGTACCCTGGGTCGAATGAACCCGGCCCTGGATTCCCTTCCTGCGCGTCCGCGCGTGTTCGTGCTCTCGGGCGCCGGCATCAGTGCCGAGAGCGGAATCCCCACGTTTCGAGGCGTGGACGGGCTTTGGCGCGGTCACCGCATCGAGTCGGTTGCGACGCCGGAGGCCTTCGCACGGGATCCGCTCCTCGTTTGGCGCTTCTACTCTGAGCGGCGGGACGGTGCGCGGGACAGGGAGCCCAATCCGGCCCACCGGGCACTCGCGCGGCTCGAGGAGCGCATCGGGGAGCGACTCTTCCTCTGCACGCAGAACGTCGATCCGCTCCACGAGCGGGCGGGATCGCGACGCGTCGCGCACATGCACGGGCAGCTCTTCGAAAGCCGCTGCTCGGATCCGGGATGCACGAGCGCGCCGTACATCGACGAGGCCACGTACGCGCATCGCGAAGATCTGCCGCGCTGCGCCGCATGTGGCGCCCTCGCGCGCCCGCACATCTGCTGGTTCGGTGAGGTGCCGTTCGAGCTGGACGCGATCGTCAACGCCCTCGAGGCATGCGACGTCTGCCTCGTCGTGGGCACGTCGGGGGTGGTGCAGCCGGCCGCGAGCTTTGCGTCCTCCGCGGCCGCGGCGGGAGCGCTCACGATCTACGTGGGACCCGAGGAGCCCGGCAACGCCGACGTCTTCGCGGCCATCGTTCGAGGACCCGCCGCCCAGGCGCTGCCGCCGCTCCTCGAGACGCTCGCGGAGCGCTGAGGCGCCCGACCCTCGGCTCGTCCGCGGTCGTGCAGCTGGCCAAGCTACCTCTTGGACCCGGGCTGCGGCACGATGCGGAGATAGGGCTTCGGCGCGCTCCAGCCTTCGGGGAACTTGGTCCGCGCATCGTCGTCCGAGAGAGAGGAGGCGATGATGACGTCCTGCCCCTGCTTCCAGTTCACCGGCGTCGCGACGCTGTGCTTCGCCGTGAGCTGGAGCGAGTCGATCACGCGCAGGATCTCGTCGAAGTTGCGCCCCGTGCTCGCCGGATAGGTGAGCGTGAGCTTGAGCTTCCGATCGGGGCCGACCACGAACACCGAGCGGACCGTCAGCGTGTTGTCGGCGTTCGGGTGGATCATCCCGTAGAGGCTCGAGATCGTGCGATCCGGATCGGCGATGAGCGGGAAGTTGAGGGCGTGCCCCTGCGTCTCGCGAATGTCCTCGGCCCACCTGGCGTGCGAGTCGAGCGGATCGACGCTCAGGCCCGCCACCTTGACGTTCCGCCGGTCGAACTCCGGCTTCAGGCGGGACACCTCGCCCAGCTCGGTCGTGCACACCGGGGTGAAGTCCTTCGGATGCGAGAAGAGGACAGCCCAGCCGTCGCCCATCCACTCGTGGAACCGGATCGGACCCTGGGTCGTGGTCGCGTTGAAATCGGGAACTGGATCACCGAGCTGAAGCGGCATGGCCGTGCCTCCGGACGTTTGGGATTGGGTCGCTGGAAGGATGGTTACTATAGCACGCGTGAGACGGGTCAAATCAATCTCGACCCCCGGAGCGGGCGCTGCTAGTACTGGAGCCTCATGAGCCCGCCCGAGCCGGTCGACGCCCCCCTGAAGGAGATTGCCGCCCGGCTGAGGCGGGGCGAGCTGAGCCCCGTCGCGCTCGCCGAGAGTTGCCTCGCCCGGATCGACTCCCTGGACGGGGCCCTCCACGCCTTCCTCCGCGTGACGCGGGATCGCGCGCTCGCAGAAGCACGGGCCGCCGAGGCGGCCCTCGAGTCCGGCCGCGACCTGGGCCCTCTCCATGGAATCCCCTATGCCACAAAGGAGCTGTTCGACGTGGCGGCCATCCGTACGTCGCGCCCGGCGAGCTCGCGCATGATCAGCTTCCCGACGTCCGTCGAGCCCGTGAACGCGAGCTTGTCGATGCCCTCGTTCTGCACGAGGTACGCACCGGTCGTGCCGTCGCCCGTCACGAGATTCACGACGCCGGGCGGCAGCTCCGCCTGGCGGCAGATGTCCGCGAACAGCATCGCCGTCAGCGGTGTCGTCTCGGCCGGCTTGAGGACGACCGTGTTCCCGCATG
>JAEHDN010000003.1 GCA_016880395.1 Candidatus Eiseniibacteriota bacterium | reverse complement strand
CAGGTGCCGTGCTGCTCGGCGATGCCGACGTCGTGGAACTGCGCGGGCAGCGTGGTCGCGAACTTGGCAAGGCCGGGTCCGTCCGTCATCGCGGCGGTGATCGCCACCACCGAGCGGTCCGCGGTCGCGAGCTCGGTCATCGTCTGGCCGTAGATCTCGGTGTAGGACGGCGCCGCCGCGGCGGCCTTCTTGGCGCTCGCCCCGGTCAGCTTGTCGAACGAGGCGACGCCGTGGTACTTCCGCGAGTCGTCCTCGGAGAACTTGTAGCCCTTTCCCTTCCGCGTGAGCACGTGGAGGAGCACCGGCCCCTTCACCTCGCGGAGCTGGCGGAGCACTTCGAGCAGCTCGGGGAGATCGTGGCCGTCGATCGGGCCGAAGTACTTGAACCCAAGCTCCTCGAACAGAATGTTCGGGACCATGAGGTTCTTCATCCCCTCCTTGGCCCGGCTGACGAGGCGCCGCGCCTTGCGACCCGCGGGCAGCTTGCCGAGGAGATCCCAGACGTCGCTCTCGAGGCGACGGTAGGTGGGCGAAGAGGAGAGCCGCGTGAGATAACGCGCGATCGCTCCCACGTTGGGCGAGATCGACATCGAGTTGTCGTTCAGCACGACGAGGAGGTCGCTCCCCATCACGCCGGCCTGGTTCAGCCCCTCGTAGGCGAGTCCGCCCGTGAGCGCCCCGTCGCCGACGACCGCGATCACGGTGTGCCGCGCGCCCCTGAGATCGCGCGCACAGGCGAAGCCGAGCGCAGCGGAGATGGCGGTCGACGCGTGCGCGGTGCCGAACGCGTCGAATTCGCTCTCGACGCGGCGTGGGAAGCCGGAAAGGCCCCCCTCCTGGCGAAGCGTGTCGAAGCGCTCGTTTCGCCCCGTCAGGAGCTTGTGGCCGTAGGCCTGATGGCCCACGTCCCAGATGAGCACGTCGCGCGGAGCGTCGAACACGTAGTGGAGCGCGATCGTCAGCTCCACCGTGCCGAGGCTCGGCGCCAGGTGGCCGCCCGTGCGCGATACCACCTGGATGATCCGCTCCCGCATCTCCGCGGCGAGCGCGGGCAGTCCTTCCGGAGGGATCTTCTTGAGATCGTCCGGTCCGTGGATCCCAGCCAGGAATTCCGTGCTCACATGCCTCCCGGAGATCGGTAGATGGCGAGCGAGAACAGCACGCCGATGATGGCCCCCACGAGGACCTCGATGGGCGTGTGCCCCAGGAGCTCGCGGAGCCGCTCGTGAGGCGGTCCCGGGAGCTGGATATGCTCGTGCAGAATGCGGTTCAAGAGGGTGGCCTGACGCCCGGCCGCGCGCCGCAACCCGGCCGCATCGTACATGACGATCAAGCTGAAGAAGAGGACGACACCGAAGAGCACCGATCCGACCCCTTCGCGGAGCCCCACGCAGGTGCTGAGCGCACAGACCGAAGCCGCGTGGGAGCTCGGCATGCCGCCCGTCTCCACGAAGCGCCGCACGTTGATTCTCTTCTCTCGCACCAGGAAGGTCAACACCTTGCTGATCTGGACGAGGAACCCGCAGGCGAGGGCGTGGAAGAGAGGGCTCGAGGAGATCGCTATCATGCGCGGCCTAGTGGGTCCTGTGGAGCAGGAACTCGGTCAGGGACTCGAACTCCTCGGCACGGCCCCCGAGGCGGGGCGCGATCGCGGCCGCCTCGCGGAGGATGCGCGCCGCCTCCCGCTCCGCGCGGTCGGCGCCCACCCGTCCGGGCACCGTCGCCTTCCCCCTCGCCCGGTCCGAGCCGGTCGCCTTGCCGAGCGCCCGGCGGGAGGAGCGGACGTTGAGCAGGTCGTCCCCGATCTGGAACGCGAGCCCGACCCGCTCGCCGTAGTCCCGGAACGCGCGGAGCTGCGCCGCGCTCGCGGCGCCGATCTGCGCGCCGAGCCGGAGCGAGCCGTGGATCAACGCGCCCGTCTTGCGGCGGTGCATGGCGTACACGCTCCGGAGCGGCACCTTCCGGCCCTCGAAGAGGAGATCCATCGCCTGGCCCCCGATCATCCCCTCGGGGCCGGTCGCGGTGCAGACGGTCTCGAGGAGCGCGCAGGGATCGGCGGCGCGGCGGAGATTCGCGCGTGAGAGCGTCTCGAAGGCGAGCGAGAGGAGCGCGTCACCGGCCAGGATCGCCATGCCCTCCCCGAATACCTTGTGGTTGGTCGGCCGGCCGCGGCGAAGATCGTCGTCGTCCATGCCCGGGAGGTCGTCGTGGACGAGGCTGAAGGTGTGGATCATCTCGAGCGCCGCGGCCGCGGTGAGCGCGGGAGCGCTCCGGCCCGACACCGACTCGCACGCGAGAAGGCAGAGCGCGGGCCGAAGGCGCTTCCCGCCGGCGAAGACGCTGTAGCGCATCGCGCGGTGGAGCGTCCGGGGCTCGCGCGATGCGGGCGGGAGCAGCCGGTCGAGCGCGGCGTCGATCTTGGGCCGCACGCGCTCGAGGTACTGCTCAAAACGGGAGCTCGTCCCCACCCGTATCCGCCTCGTCCTCGTCCCCGTCGAGCGGGCTCGTCACCGGCTTGCCCGATGCGTCTCGCGTGAGCTTCTGGATCCGCTCCTCCGCCTTGTCGAGGACCTCGGTGCACTTCTTCACGAGATCCATGCCCTCCTCGAACGAGCGGATCGACTCGTCCAGAGTGAGGTTTCCCTCCTCGAGCTTGCCGACCAGGCTCTGGAGCCGGCCCATCATCGCTTCGAATGTCGTGGCGCCGGCGTCGTCGGAAGCCGGCGCGGTTCCCTTGGGCGTCACGAGGCACCTCCTTCGGGGACGCGCTCGACCCGCGCGATGCGGGCCAGAGCGCGCGCGTCCTGGAACTGGACCGAAACGTCGTCGTCGGGCCGGAGCGACTCGCCGCGGGCGATCAGCCGCTGGCCGTCGGCGCTCCAGACGAGGGCGTAGCCGCGCCGGAGCACGCCGCGGTAGTCGTACGATCCGAGCAGTCTCCCGGCGCCGATCGCGAGGGCGCGCTGCCGGTGCAGGTGGTCGATCGCGCACCGCTCTGCCCGATGGGCGAGGGCCAGGACCCGCTCGCGCGAGCGCTGGAGCGAGCGCCCGGGCGAGTGGATCTGGAGCACGCCATGGAGCTGGTCGACGCTCCGGCGGCGTCTGAGCACCCACGCGCCCAGGCCACGGCCGAGGCAGTCGTCGAGCTCGTCCACGCGCCGCCGGCTGTCGCGGATCATGCGTT
>JAEHDN010000079.1 GCA_016880395.1 Candidatus Eiseniibacteriota bacterium | reverse complement strand
GGCGGAATGCCTGCGTCGTAGAGCCCGCGCGTCGTTCGGAGGAGGAGGAGCTGCTGGAAGGAGAACTCGGGAGCGCCGCTCGGGCCGGGCAGGGGGACGATCCCCCCCGCACGCGCCCAGGCCCGGACCCGGGCCTCGGTCGTCTGAAGTATTCGCGCCGCGTCCCTTGTGGAGAACTGCGCCGCCGCGTCCATGCTCATCCACCGCCCCGCGCTGCTTGCGCTAACGTGATGCCCGCTTGGATTCCTTGGTAGGGGTGGTTCGCTTCGCCTTCGCGGCCGGCTTCTTGGTGGCCGCCTTGCCTTCCTGACCCACGCGACGCTCGAGGCTCTGCTTGAGCGCGTCCATCAGGTCGATGACCTGCGTCCGCTCGACCCTCGGGCCCGTGGTGGTGATCTCCTTGCCCTCGACCTTCTCCTGGGCCATCGCGAGCACCCGCCCGCGGTACTCATCCTCGTATTGCTCCGGCTTGAACTCGTCGTTCGAGAGCTCGCCGATCAGCTTGAGCGCGAGGTCCAGCTCGCCAGGGCGGATCGAGGCGTCCGCGCCCTTGTCGACCTCGCCGAAGTCCCGGACCTCGTCGGAAAAGTACATCGTGTGGAGCATCAGCCCGTCCTGGCTCGGACGGATGAGGACGATGCTCTCCTTGCCGCGCATGACGAACTTCGCGAGCGCGACCCGCTGGGTCTTGGCCATGGCGTCGCAGAGGAGCCGGTACGCCTTGGCGCCACCCTTGTCCGGGCCCAGATAATAGCTCTTCTCGAAGTAGATGGGATCCACCTGATCGAGCGGAACGAACTCCGCGATGTCGATGATCTCCGACGCCTCGCCCTCGACCGACTTCAGCTCCTCGTCGGTGAAGCGGACGTACTGGTCCTTGGAGAACTCATAGCCGCGGACCAGGGAGGAGCGCTCGACCACGACGTTGCAGGTGGGGCACATCATCTGCTGCTTGATCCGTCCGCCACACTTCTCGTGGAGCAGGTTGAAGGAGACGTTTGCGGACGACGCGGCGGTGTACATCTTGACCGGGATCGAGACCAGCCCGAACGACAGCGTTCCCGATCCAATGCTATGTGGGGGCATACGAGAGTCCTCCGGTGGCTTCCGGGAGGCTAGCACCAACTGTTTGCTATACTCAACTGTGAGTGCACTGTTTATCGGATCGCACGGGACCCGGCTTTAGCGCCGGGTGACTCCGCCAGGCCCCTCCTTGAGCCCAACCCGAAACCCCCAGCTCGAAACCTACCGCCAGAAGCGGGACCCCGCGCGCACGCCGGAACCCTTTGGGGGATCGGCTCCTGGCGCCTCCGTGGGGGCCCCCCCGAGGTTCGTCGTCCAGAAGCACTGGGCGAGGGCCATGCACTACGATCTGAGGCTCGAGCTGGACGGAGTGCTCAAAAGTTGGGCAGTGCCGAAGGGGCCGTCGACCAGAGCGGAGGAGAAGCGGCTCGCCGTGCACGTCGAGGATCACCCGCTCGAGTACGGATCCTTCGAGGGCACGATCCCGGCGGGGAACTACGGCGCCGGCTCCGTGATCGTGTGGGACCACGGGTGGTACCGGTCCTTCAAGCCGGAGGACCTCCTCGAGCAGTACGAGCGGGGAAAGATGGAGCTCGAGCTCTTCGGGTTCAAGCTCCGCGGCCGGTGGACCCTCGTCCGGATGTCGCG
>JAEHDN010000078.1 GCA_016880395.1 Candidatus Eiseniibacteriota bacterium | reverse complement strand
TCTTCGATGACCGCACCGCGATCGGCTCCACCAGCGATCCCACGAATCCCGTCCTGCCCGGCGAGTACGGCAACTTCATCAGCCGGATCGGGCTCGGAATCGGCTACCGGTTCTAGCATGGGGTGATCGATGCCATCCATGACGCGGCTCCATCCTGTCCCGCTGCTCTTCCTCGCCGCGCTTGTGATGGGCGGGTGCGGGGATGACGATGAACTTCCTCCACTGGCCCCCAAGCCCAAGCCGACGGCCGAGCTCGCGAGCCCCGAGATCACGCTCGGCATGCTCCAGCGGGCGTACGAGGCACGCGACAGCGTGACGACGGGCCGCGTGTACGACACCGGTTACGCGGGCACGTCCACCGACCTCAACGATCCTCCCGGCTCGCAGACGGTCAACTTCACCCGCGCGGACGAGATCGCCCACGTGGCGGCGCTCGCGCGCTCGACCACCGTGACCGGCGTGACGTGCGACCTCGGATCCCCGACGAGCTGGCTCCCCCTCCCGTCCGACGACCTCGCGCATCCGGAGTGGACGATGATCCACATCGTCGGGGGCAACATCCGGATCGAGATCGCCGACGGCGCCTCGATCCTGCAGGCGGGCGGCGCGTCGGAGATGATGACCTTCTACTTCGCTCCCCACCCCGACTCCACCTCGCCGACCGGCACGATCTGGAAGGTGATCCGGTGGGACGAGAGCCGCGCGGGGGTGCCGTGATGGGACGCGCGCGGTGGATGGCGTGGGGGACGCTCGTGGTAGCGGGGGTCCTGCTCGGCGGATGCGGCGGGGATGACGATCCGGTCAAGCCGCCTCCCGAGAATCCCGGCTATCCGGAGCGGAACACGCTGATGAATGTGCTCTCGTCGCTGAAGCTGTCGTATGAGGCGCGGGACAGCGTGGAGACCAAGCAGCTCTACGACTCGAGCTACGTCGGGACGTCGCAGGACCTCAATGATCCGCCGGGCACGTTGCACACCTTTCGCTACGATGACGAGATCCACCACGTCGCGACGCTCGCGCAGACCGCGACGATCTCAAGCATCGTCATGGACCTCGGGCAGCCCTTAACCTGGACGCGGCTCCCGTCGGACGACGTGTCGCACCCGGAATGGGCGATGATCCAGATGAACTACGTCCGTATCGAGATCTACGACGGGGCCACCCTGTACACGGCACAGTCCACCAACCCCATGACCTTCTCCTTCACGCCCACCGTGACGGCGCCGGGGGACACACTGTGGCGCATCGTGCGGTGGAATGAGATCGGGAGCGGCATCTAGACGTCGGTCTCAGCGTCACGGAGGGCCGCGCCGACCGTAGTCCCACGATGATGCCCACCCTCCGGACCTCGCCATGAGCCTCCTCGCGCGCTACGCCCACTGGCTCCACACACGCTGGCCCGCGGGGACGGTCGAGCCACTGCCCGAAGCCCGCGCGGACGGCTCCACGTCCGTGCCCGGCGCGGTCGTCACGGGCGATCTCACCGGCATTCCGCTCCTCAAGCTCTCCCTCGACTCGGGCGCGCGCGCCGTCGAGCGGGTCGCCTCGGATCTGAAAGCGCAGCCTGCCCCGGCGGACGGAGGCCTCCTCGATCTGGTCATCATCGGTGCGGGCGTCTCCGGCATGGCGGCTGCGATCGAGGCGAAGCGCCTCGGCCTCCGGTTCGCGATCCTCGAGGCGCGCGAGCCCTTCTCCACCGTCCACGACTTTCCGAAGGGGAAGCCGATCTACACCTACCCGCTCGCCATGACCCCGGCGGGATCGCTCCAGGTCCGCGCCACCGTCAAGGAGGACCTGGTCGACGAGCTCCGGCGCCAGGCCGAGGCGGCGGGGGTCCGCGTCACCTCCTTCGACGCGACGCGCATCGAGCGCGCACAGGGGGAGATCCGGGTCCACGGCGAGGGTGGGGAACCGCTCCGGGCTCGGCGCGCGATCGTCGCGATCGGCCGGAGCGGGGCCTATCGCGCGCTCGGCGTCCCGGGGGAGGAGCGGGAGCGGGTCTACCACCGTCTCCACGATCCGAACGACTTCGCGGGAGCCGATGTGCTCGTGGTCGGGGGTGGGGACACGGCGGTCGAGACCGCGGTCGCGCTCGCGGAGGCCGGCGCGCGGGTGACGCTATCCCATCGCAAGGATGCGCTCACGCGCCCGAAGGCGGAGAACCTCGAGCGCCTGGAGCGACTCCAGGCGAAGATCCGCCTCCTGCCCGGCACGCGCGTGCGCGAGATCCGAGAGCGGAGCGTTCTCCTCGAGGGAACCGCACAGGAGGAGATCCCGAACGACGTCGTCTTCACCATGATCGGGCGCGAGGCGCCGCTCGATTTCTTCCGCCGGTCGGGCATCCGGATCGCCGGGGAGCTACGACCGGCCGGCTGGGCCGCGCTCGCCCTCTTCGTGCTCTTCTGCTCCTGGCTCTACAACTGGAAGTCGGGCGGCTCCATGACGCAGGTATTCAGCGCGCGCCACTGGTTCCCGTTCAATCTCCCCGATCTCCTCGTCCGGGCCGGGGGCACCCTCGCGCGCGATGTCGCGAACCCCGGGACGCTCACCGGGATTCTCGCGATCAGCGCGTCCGGTCCCGCCTTCTGGTACACCCTCGCCTACTCGACGATCGTCCTGGCGTTCGGGATACGCCGCATCCGCCGCCGGAAGACGCCGTACGTCACGGTGCAGACCTGGACCTTGATCGCGGTCCAGATCCTGCCGCTCTTCCTCCTGCCCGAGATCCTCCTCCCCTGGATGGGGCAGCACGGGCTCCTGCCGCGCGGCCTCGCCGACGCGCTCTTCCCGCAGGTGACGTACGGGCACGGGCGCGAGTACTGGCGCGCCTACGGACTCATCCTCGCGTGGCCGCTCAACGTGTACAACATCTTCACCCATGACCCGCTCTGGGCCTGGATCGCGATCGGCTTCGTGCAGACCTTCGTGCTGATTCCGATCGGCATCTACTACTTCGGGAAGGGCTTCTACTGCGGCTGGATCTGCTCCTGCGGCGCGCTCGCGGAAACCCTCGGCGACACGCACCGCCACAAGATGCCGCACGGCCCCGGCTGGAACCGTCTCAACATGGCGGGGCAGGGGGTTCTCGCGATCGCGGTGCTGATCCTTCTCGTCCGGATCGTGGGATGGGTGCTGCCCGACGGGAACGTCGTGGACCGTGTGTTCGATCCGTGGCTCAAGACGCCGTACAAGTGGTTCGTCGACGTCTTCCTGGCGGGAGTGATCGGATACGGCCTCTACTTCTGGTTCTCGGGACGCGTGTGGTGCCGCTTCTTCTGCCCTCTCGCCGCGCTCATGCACGTGTACGCGCGCTTCAGCCGGTTCGCCATCGTCGCGGACAAGAAGAAGTGCATCTCGTGCAACGTGTGCACGTCCGTCTGCCACCAGGGGATCGACGTGATGAGCTTCGCGAACAAGGGGGCTCCCATGCGCGATCCGGAGTGCGTGCGCTGCTCCGCCTGCGTCCAGAGCTGTCCCACCGGCGTGCTGCAGTTCGGCCAGATCGACCGCGGCGGCCGCGCGATCACGCTCGACCTCCTGCCCGCCTCGCCGGTCCTGATGCGGGAAGGGAAGGACGCGCGGTGATCCGGGGCGCTTCCCCGACACCGGTGGCTGCGTGAGCGACGCCGACCTCCCGACCCGGGAGACCCTCGCGTTCCTCGAGCGCGTGCTTCCGCCCGCGCCCGCCAGGCTGCTCGAGGTCGGAGCCGGCGACGGCGCCGTGTCCGTCGCCCTGGCCGCGCGCGGCTACGACCTGACCGCGCTGGACGAGGCGCTCGACCGCCCTCTTGGCGCCGCGGCCGATCGCGTGCGATGGGTTGAGCGCGACTTCCTCCATTACGACGGGGGGGGCGCGTTCGACGCCGTCCTCTTCACGCGCTCGCTCCATCATCTCGCGCCCATCGAGGACGCGCTCGACCGCGCGCTCGGCGCGCTCGCGCCGGGCGGGAAGGTCGTGGCCGAGGAGTTCGCATACGATCGGGTCAATCTGCCGACGGCGCGCTGGTTCTACGATCTCCAGGCCGTGCTCGCGGCCGCCGGCATCGTCGCCGCGGCCGGAGACGCCGGCGAAGAGGGAAATCCGCTCGGCCGCTGGCGGCGCGAGCACGCCGGGGAGCCGCCGCTGCCGACCGGACACTCGATCCTCGCGGCGGCGCGCGAGCGGCTCGATCTCGCGCTCGTGGAGGAGGCGCCCTACCTGTATCGCTACGTCTGGGAGCGGCTCGTGGACGGGGAGGCCGCGCGAAGGGCCGGGGAGATGGTGTTCCGGATCGAGCGGCGGCTGGTCCGGGAGCGCGACATCGCCGCGGCGGGGCTTCGGTTCGTGGGCCTGCCGATCTAGAGCAGGAGAGCGGCCGGACGCTAGACCCGGAGCGAGCCCTCGAGCACGGTCACGGCGAGTCCGCCCACCCGGACCGATTCCACGCGGCCCGGCGCTCCCGTCACCTCGAGATCCAGCCGGCCAGGCTTGCCCATGGCGTCCCCCTGCTCGGCGCGCACGCGCACCGCGCCTCCATCGGAAGGCAGCGCGAGGACGCTGTGGCGCGCGAGGTACTCCGCGAGCGGTCCGCTCGCCGAGCCCGTGACCGGGTCCTCGCGGATGCCGAACGCGGGCGCGAAGTAGCGCCCCTGGGTCACGCTTCCCGGCTCGGCCGCGTCGCGCGTGAAGACGTAGAAGCCGCCGATGCCGTGGCGCTCTCCCTCCGAGACGAGCGCGTCCCATCGGGGCACGAGCGACGCGAGATCGGCGCGGCGCGAGAGCGCCACATAGACGTTCTTCCCGCTCCGCTCGAGGGGGAGCGCGGAGTCCCGCATGGCCTGGCTCCCTCCGAGCAGCCCCATGAGCGTCGCCCCGGCGACGGGCGAGGGCTCCCATGGATAGAGCGGCGTATTCATCCACACGCGCACACCGCCGCCGTCGGCCGTCTCGACCTCGATCGGCACGCGCCCCGCGGGGCAGTCGACCACGTAACGCCCCGGGGCGACCACGCCCGTCTCGGCCAGCCAGTGGAAGGTGGCGACGGTCGCGTGCCCGCAGAAGGCGATCTCCGCGGCGGGCGTGAAGTAGCGGAGGCGATGCGTCGCGCCGGACGGCGGCTCGAGGATGAAGGCCGTCTCCGACGCCGCGACGGCCGCGGCCAGGCGCTGCATCGCGGCTTCGTCGAATCCCGCCGCGTCGGGCACGACGCCGGCCCGGTTGCCCTGGCCGGGCGCGCGGGTGAATGCGTCGATGATCGCGGCACGGGTGGCGCTCACGGGCCGGAGCATACCACGCCGCTTGCCCTCGGCTCCGCTCCGTGCATAATCCGGCGCATGGCCCTCCGATGCCGCTCGACACGATGACGCAGGGCCTCTCGGCGGGGCACGTCGCGCTCCTCTGCGTGGCCGCTCTCTGCGGCGGGACTGTCGACGCGATCGCGGGAGGGGGCGGGCTCATCACGGTCCCGGCGCTCCTCGCCGCTGGGCTCTCGCCGCATCAGGCGCTCGGCACGAACAAGGGGCAGTCCTCGTTCGGCTCCTTCGCCGCCATCCTGCGCTACCGTCACGCCGGCCTCGTGGACGGCCGGCTCGCGCGGATCGCGTTCCCGCTCGGATTCGTGGGCTCGGCGCTCGGCACGTCGCTCGCGCTGCGCCTCGCGCCGGGCGTGCTCCGCCCGATCGTGCTGGCGCTCCTCCTCATCGTGGGATTCCTCTTCGCAAGCGGCCGGCTTCAGCCCCGCGAGCGAACGGGACCAGTGCCGAAGCGCGACCTTCTCGTCGCCGGGTTCGCGCTCGCGATCGGTGCCTACGACGGCTTCTTTGGACCAGGCACCGGGACCTTCATCATCGCCGGCTACGCCGCGCTCGTTCATCTGCCGCTCACCCGCGCCACGGCCAACGCCAAGGTGCTGAACTTCGCCTCGAACGTGGCCGCGCTCGTCTTCTTCGCGCGCGGCGGCATGATTCTCTGGGGCCTCGCGATTCCGATGGCCGCCGCGCAGCTCCTGGGAGGCTTTCTCGGAGCGCATCTCGCGATCCGCCGCGGTGATCGCCTCATCCGCGGCGTGGCGGTGGCCGTGGTGCTCGCACTGGTGATCTGGGTCGCCCTCGATGTGCGGGGGCACGAAGCGCCGCGTCCGGGCGCGCACTCCATGATGGGAGGACATCGATGACGATTCGTCGGCTGATGCCTGTCTGCCTCGTTCTCGTGCTCGGCACCTCGTGCGCCGTTCCCTCCTCGAAGCAGCCCGAGGAGAAGGCCGCCACGCCCATGACCCCGCTCCAGCGCGGGGAGTACATCGCCACGATCGGGGGATGCAACGACTGCCACACGCCGGGCGCGTTCTACGGGAAACCCGATTTCAGTCGCCGGCTCTCCGGGAGCGAGCTGGGATGGCGCGGGCCGTGGGGCGTCTCCTATGCGCGCAACCTGACGCCGGACGGGGAGACCGGGCTCGGCACCTGGACCAACGTCGAGATCGAGCGCGCTCTCCGCTCGGGCGTTCGGAAAGACGGCTCGCCCATCCTGCCGCCGATGCCCTGGAC
>JAEHDN010000077.1 GCA_016880395.1 Candidatus Eiseniibacteriota bacterium | reverse complement strand
TCGCCCACCATCCAGGAGGGCTCGCCCGTGGCGGTCGCCCTCTCGGCGACCGATCCGGACGGCGATCTCCTGATCTGGTCCTTCTCGCTCCCCGGCTTCGCAGACGGCGTGGTCGTGTCGAGCGCGCCAGGCAGCTCGAGCGCGCGCCTCGACCTGAGCCCGGGGCTATGTGATGCGGGCAGCTATCCCGCGTCTGTATCCGTGAGCGACGGCGCTCTCAACGACAGCGAGTCGTTCACGATCGTCGTCTCCGATCGGAACCGGGCTCCGTCCTGGGGCTCGGGTGGCCTCGCCATGACGCTGAACGCGGGCACCTCAGGTACGATGAGTGTGTCCGCGAGCGACCCCGACCAGGCATGCGGCGGCCCCGCTCCGGCGCTCTCGGTTGCCGGGTGGACCGGCGGCGCTGCGCTCCAGGCGTCGATGAACGACGGCGGGAATGGCAGCGGCACGCTCATGCTGACGGCGTCCGCGCAGGCGTCGGGCTCGTACATCGTGACACTGCGCGCGACCGATGGGTCGTATCCCTCGGCCACCGCGGACGTATCGGTCGCCGTGACGGTGATTCCGGCCACGGCGGGCGCGGTCGCTCGCGCGTGGACCGATTCCGACCCGCTCCGTCTCGACATTGGTAAGCCTCGGGAACGCTTCTACCTCGAGCCGGTCGGCGCCTCGTTCGATGTCGGCTCGGTCGTCCTGGAGTCGGTTGCTCTGTCGGCCGATCCGGGCTCGGGTATGGTGCCGTCGATCGCGCCGCTTCCGGATCGGTTCGTCCTGGGGCAGGATCGCGATCAGAACGGCATCTTGGAGCTGCACATGGAGTTCGGGAAGGATCAGCTCCGGGCGCTGCTCGCCTTCGTTCAGCCCGGCACGGCGTCGCTCACGCTGACGGTGATGCTGACGGACGGCCGCACGGTCTCGACCACGGTTGCCTCGGACGTCGTCCCGGCGCGGCCGCGCGCGATCCAGCGCCTCGGACCGAATCCGCTCAATCCCGAGGCGGTGCTGACCGTTCACCAGAGCCGTGACGGCCGGCTGCGCGTGAGGGTCTTCGACGTGAGCGGCCGGATGGTGCGCACGCTCGTGGACGAGTGGCGCGCGGCGGGCGACCACGATCTGCGGTTCAACGGCCGCAGGGACGATGGTACGTCCCTCTCGTCCGGTCGGTACTACCTGCGGGTGGAGACCGCGGATGCGGTGGACACGGGCAGCGTCACGATCATGAAGTAGCGATTCGGGGCGGGGGCGGCGCTCAGCTGCTCCCGCCCGCTTCGATGCCCGCGCTCGCGCCGAGGAGCGCGCGCAGGAGATCCCTCCAGATCGGCGCCAGCCACCACTTGAGCCCGATGTCGAGCAGGAGAAGGACGATCGACGCCACGAGCATCCGTGCGACCGGCACGCGCGGCGCGTCCTTCCGGTAGAGGCGCGGAAATCCCCAGGACGCTCCCGCCGTACCGGCGAGGATGAACGCGCCCACCCGGCAAATCGCCCAGGGGGGCCACGCGAGGAGCCCGGCCACCCAGGGGGACGCCGACGGATCGGCGTGCGAGACCACCCACCCGACGTACCCGTTCATGTAGCCGAGAAGGAGTCCCCCCAGGAAGAGCGCGGCGACCCCGATCGACGCCGCGCTCAGCGCGAGAATGAGGACGTACTCGACCAGCACGCGGGGCAGGAAGAGGCGGATGCTCCCCTCCGGCCCGCGCCCCGTCGCGATCCAGGCGAGCATCTCGTCCCGGTACGCCCCCGCGTGCCAGATCGCCTTCGTGGCAGCCTCGGAGAGGACGGCGCTCGCCGCAACCGTCGAGAGCGAGAACCCGACCGCCCAGAGCCCCGCGGTCGCGAGCGCGGCACCCGCGCGGCGCGAAACGATCCACCGGGCATACACGAGGGCGAGCGGGATCACCGGCAGGAGCGCGAACAGCGCCTGGCTGCGGAGCGGGATCACGATCCACGGGAGCAGGACCCCCGGGATGACAGCCAGGAGCAGAGCGGATATCATGGGTCCCGCAGTATCCTCGAATCCAGCGGCCCCCGACAAGGAGAAGTGGATGCTTCCGGAGTACACGAGCACAGCCATGCTCGACTACGCGCACCCCGCGAACGAGAGCGGCATGCGGGCTGCCCTCCAGGGCCTGCGGGCGCGTTTCGGCAAGACCTATCCGCTGGTCATCGACGGCAGGCGGATCAACACCCCCGACACGTTCCAGAGCTCGAATCCCGCGAACCCCTCCGAGTGCCTCGGCAACTTCGCCAAGGCGACCGCGGAGCATGTGAAGCTCGCGGTCGAGGCCGCCGATCGGGGATTCCCCTCCTGGAGCTCCATCCCGCCCGACGAGCGCGCGAACGTGCTCCTCCGGGCCGCCGGCATCCTGCGCCGCCGCCGTCACGAGATGAGCGCGGTCATGGTCTTCGAGGTGGGGAAGAGCTGGCCGGAGGCGGATGGCGACACCGCCGAGGCGATCGACTTCCTCGAGTTCTATGCGCGTGAGATGCTCCGCTACTCCGATCGTCAGCCGATCACGCCCCTTCCTGGGGAGCACAACGTCTACGAGTACGTGCCGCTCGGCGTCGGCGCCGTGATCCCGCCGTGGAACTTCCCCTGCGCGATCGCGATGGGCATGACGGCGGCCGCGCTCGTGACGGGGAACACCGCGATCTTGAAGCCGAGTAGCGACGCGCCGCTCACCGCGTGGACGATCTTCGAGATCTTCGAGGAGGCCGGGGTCCCGCCGGGCGCCCTCCAGTTCCTCACGGGACCGGGCGGCGCCATGGGCGACGCCCTGGTGGAGCACCCGCGCGTCCGCTTCGTCGCGTTCACAGGATCGATGCCGGTCGGCATCGGGATCTACGAGAAGGCGGCCCGCGTGCAGCCGGGACAGATCTGGCTCAAGCGCATGATCCTCGAGATGGGGGGCAAGGACTTCACGATCGTCGACGAGGGGGCCGATCTCGAGGCGGCCGTGAACGGCGTCTATGCCGCCGCCTTCGGGTTCCAGGGGCAGAAGTGCTCCGCCTGCTCGCGCGCGATCGTGCACCGGAGCCTCGTCGGGGAGTTCCAGGAGCGCCTGGCGGCGAAGGTCAAGACGATGACCATCGGACCGACGGAGACTCGGGAGAATTACCTCGGACCCGTCGTGAGCGCCCGAGCGGAGAAGACGATCCTCGAGTACATGGAGGTGGGCAAGAAGGAAGGGAAGCTTCTGAACGGCGGCGGCAAGCACTCCGGGCCGGGTCATTTCCTTCAGCCCACCGTGATCGCCGACGTGAAGCCCGACGCCCGGATCGCGCAGGAGGAGATCTTCGGCCCGGTGCTCGCGATCCTGCCGGCCTCGTCTTTCGAGGAGGAGGTCGCGATCGCGAACGGCACGATCTACGGGCTCACGGGAGCCTACTACTCGCGGGACCGCGCGAAGATCGTGGAGGCGAAGCGTCGCCTCTTCGTGGGGAACCTCTACATCAACCGCAAGTGCACGGGCGCGCTCGTGGGCATCCACCCGTTCGGCGGCTTCAACATGAGCGGCACCGATTCGAAGGCGGGAGGTCGCGATTACCTCGGGCTCTTCCTCCAGGGAAAGGTGACGACGGAGCTGGTCGGCTAGGCGCTCCGCTTCCGCACACGACATCCGATCGTCCACCGGCGTTGGCGCTCGAGCCAACGCCGGTTTGCATGTCAGCGCTCCGCGCTCGCCTGTGGGGCTGTGAGATCAGCCCCCACCCCGCATTGTGCGCCGCATGCCCTCGCGGTCTTCTCCCGATTCGCGCGGATGAGACCTGCGCGGGCACGCCTCTGGCTTTCCCCCGCTCGCCCCCGGGCCCCGAGTCCCTTTCCATGGAGGTGAGCTGCCGTGCCACGATGGTTCCGCTTCATCCTCGTCGTCTGTCTTCCCCTCTTCGCGTTCTCCACCGCCCACGCCGCGCTCCTGTCGCTCACCGTGATCGGCGGTGTGACCGGCGCGGACGGCTCCACCGTGATCGCCGATCCGCTTGCCCAGGAGTCCCTGTCGGGTACGACGCTGACACAGCTCGGAGTTCCGGCTCTCTACGACTTCACGGCGCCGTTCCCGGTGGACATCACGGTCCGCATCATGAACATCTCGAATGTCGACGTCCTCTTTCCTGACGCGCTCCCGGGCGTGTCGGTCCTGTCCGACGTCTATGGCCTGGCCGGGTATACCGCGAAGCAGAACGTGGCGGCGGGCGGCGCGCGCGGGACGAGCGGCGCGGCCGGCACGGATGGGGCCGTGAGCCGGACCGTGCTCGACATGACCGAGACGCTCGACGCCATCGCCTCGCCGGTGTCGGGCTCGAACGGAGGCGGCGGGGGCGCGGCCACGGGTGTGGCCGACAACTACCTCTCGATTACCGGGGCGTCGGGGGCGGAGCTCGCCGTCTACCTCGCCAATCTCACGCTCCATCCGGGGGAGTTCGTGGACATCACCGGCTTCGCGCACATCCTCGCCTTTGGACGCGCGGATGAGGCGGCGATGATCGGATTCGGATTCGACCTGCCGACCTTCAGCTTCGGGGGAGTCAGCATCACGACCGCCGCCTGGACGGCGACCTGCGGGGGTCCGATGCCGGACGTGGTGGATCAGCCTCCGACAACGTCGGCGACCCTTCCGGGGACCTTCGGGCTGACGCTCGTCGGGGGGTTAGCGGGTGCGCTCGGCCGGCGGCGCGTACACCGCCGGGTGCTCGACCGCGCGTAGGACCTCGCGCGCGAAGGCGGGGAGCGTGTCGTCGCGCGCTCCCATGACGACCGCGCGGTCGCCGGGGCGCGAGCCCTCGGCGATCGCGCGGGCCGCTCCGCTCCGGGTCGGAGCCAGCGTCGCGTTCACGCCCACGCGCCGGAGCTGGTCGACGAGGTCCTCGGAGCGGATCGAGCGGTCCGCCGTCCCCCCCGCGTCGTAGATCGGGGCGAGCAGGAGGTGATCGCCGGGACGGAGCGTCGCGCGGAAGGTCTCGACCAGCTCGTCCCGGAAGAATCGCGTGGGGCCGTAGCCGTGGGGCTGGTAGTAGACCCAGAAGGACTTCTCGGGGCGGAGCGCCTCGAGGGCGGCCTGGATCTTCACGGGGTTGTGTCCGAAGTCGTCGTAGACGTCCACGCCGCGGGCGGAGCCGATGCGCTCGAGCCGCCGGCGGACGCCCGCGAAGGTTGCCATCGCGTCCGCGGCGTCGCGGAGGGACACGCCCGCGCACACAGCCGCGGCAATCGCGAGGAGCGCGTTCTCCACGGTGAGCATCCCGGGGAAGGGAACGTGCACGGGAACGGAGTCGATCTCGAACCGCACCGCTCCCGATTCGAGCCGGATCGCGTGGGCCACCATGTCCGGCGGGGCCCAGGCCGCTCGCCCCTCCAGCGCGACGTACGTGTGCGGTAGCGCCTCGGGGCAGTGAATCCGGCCCAAAATGGGATCGCCCGAGTGGATGACCGCGCACTCGGTCGTCGCCGTGAGGAGCGCCTCGAAGCTCCGTGCGATCTCCTCGATCTCCTTGTGATCGCGGCTCAGGTTCGTGAGAACCGCGATCGCGGGGGCGAACTCCGCCACGCTGCCGTCGCTCTCGTCGGTCTCGATCACGAGCCAGTCGCTCGCTCCCACGCGGAGACTGCCGGGAGGAAGCGCGCCCGGGAGCGACACGGCCGCGCCGCCCCCGAGGAACGAGGGATCGAGGCCCGCCTCGAGAAGGATGTGAGCGACCATCGCGGTGACGGTCGACTTGCCGCTCGTTCCCGCGATCGCGATGGTCCGATGCTCGGAGGCGACCGCGGCCAGGAAGGAGCCGCGGCGGATCCGGCGCACGTCGAGCTCGACCGCGCGGCGGAAATCGGGATTGCCGGTCTCCACCGCGGTCGAGTGGACGAAGGCGTCGAGGTCGGGCGTGACGCCGCTCCCGTCCTGGGGCACGAGGCGGACTCCCGCGGCGCGGAGCGCGTCGAAGACCGGCAGGGAGAGCCCCCGGTCGTGATTGCGGTCGGAGCCCGTGATGACAGCGCCTCGGGCGGCCGTGAGGATGGCGAGAGGGGCCATGCCGCTCCCCCCGACCCCGCTGAAGTGGTATCGACGATGCGCTTCGGTCACGGGCGCAGTCTCGCGGGGGAAGCGTCGAGGGTCAAGGGAAGTCGCGGACGGACGCGGCGGAACGCCCCGGCCCACGCGTGGAGCGACCAGGCCCCGCGGTTGACGGTCGGACCTGTCCCGGTTAGATTGACGTCCCTCGGCACGGAATGGGGCTGTAGCTCAATTGGGAGAGCGCTTGACTGGCAGTCAAGAGGTAGCGGGTTCGATCCCCGCCAGCTCCACCAACCCTGCGAGGCTTGATTAAGGCCGTTCCGCGTACGCACCGCCACCCATCGCCCCGCTTCGCCAGGCCACCGCGGCTTGGAACGCACGATCCGCGTCCAGGAAGTCGAGC
>JAEHDN010000076.1 GCA_016880395.1 Candidatus Eiseniibacteriota bacterium | reverse complement strand
GCTGCAACAGATTTGTGGCCAACGACAACGGGTCCTTTGGCGACTTGACGCGCAGGGTCCGCGAGCCCTTGCCGGCGAACTCGATCGGGGCCGGACCGGAGGTCACCAGAGCCAGGATGCGCTCGCGTCCTAGATCCTCGGCTACCTCGATCTCCAGGCGATCCCGGCCCACCCGCAGGCGCTCGACTCCATGATCGCGGCCCAGGAGCCTCAGCCGCTTCAGGTCGAGCAGATTGGACACCTCCGGAGGGGGCGGCCCGAAGCGGTCCCCGAGCTCGGCCCGGAGCGCGTCGAGCCCGCTGATCTCGACCACAGCCGCGAGCCTCCGGTAGACGTCGAGCTTCTCGTCGCGGTCGGAGACGTATTCGTCGGGGACGAACGCCGGGAGATCACTCGAGATCTCGGGCTCCGGCCGCCGCGCGACCGCCGTTCCCTGAAGCTCCTGCACCACCTCGTCCACCATGCGGCAGTAGAGGTCGAAGCCGACCGTTGCCATGAAGCCGTGCTGCTCCGGCCCGAGCAGGTTGCCCGCGCCGCGGATCTCGAGATCGCGCATCGCGATCATGAGCCCCGCCCCGAGCTCCTCGTGCTCGGAGATCGCGCGGAGCCGCTTCTCCGCCTCCTCGGTCAGCACCGTGCCGGCCGGCACGAGGAGGTAGCAGAACGCCTGATGATGGGATCGTCCGATCCTGCCGCGGAGCTGATAGACCTGCGCCAGCCCGAGCGCGTCGGCCCGGCTCACGAGCATGGTGTTCACGGTCGGGATGTCGAGGCCCGATTCGATGATCATCGTCGAGACGAGGACGTCCGTGCGCCGCTCGAGGAAGTCCACCATGACCCGCTCCAGCTCGGTGTCGCGCATCTGCCCGTGGGCGACCCCGTACCGGAGCTGCGGCACCATCGACTGGAGATAGTGCGCCATGCGGTCGATCGACTCCACCCGGTTGTGGACGAAGAACGACTGCCCGCCGCGGTCGGCCTCGCGCAGGAGCGCGTCCCGGACCACGTCCTGGCTCATCTCGACGATCTCGGTCTTGATCGGATAGCGGCCGCGCGGGGGCGTGGTCATGATGGACATGTCGCGCGCGCCGAGCAGACTCATGTGGAGCGTGCGCGGGATGGGCGTGGCCGTGAGGGTGAGCACGTCCACCGTCTCGACCAGCGAGCGGATCCGCTCCTTCTGCTTCACGCCGAAGCGCTGCTCTTCATCGATCACGACGAGCCCGAGGTTCGGGAAGACGACGTCCTTCGAGAGGATGCGGTGCGTCCCGATGATGAGATCCACCTCGCCCCGTCCGAGCCGTTCGACGATCTCCTTCTGTTCCTTGGCCGACCGGAACCGGCTCAGCATCTCGATCCGCACCGGGAAGTCCGCGAGCCTCTCGGTGAAAGTGACGAGATGCTGCTGGGCGAGCACGGTCGTCGGGACCAGGATGGCGACCTGCTTCCCGTCCTGGATGGCCTTGAACGCGGCGCGAATCGCCACCTCGGTCTTGCCGTAGCCCACGTCGCCGCAGATCAGCCGGTCCATCGGCCTCGGCGACTCCATGTCGCGCTTCACGTCCTCGACCGCCGTGAGCTGGTCGGGCGTCTCCTCGTAGACGAAGGACGACTCGAGCTCGCGCTGCCAGGGCGTGTCGGGCGAGAAAGCGTGCCCGGGCCGCGCCTTCCGCGTCGCGTAGAGGCGGAGCAGCTCCTCCGCCATGTCCTGGATCGCGCGGCTCGTGCGCGCCTTGGTCCGCTGCCAGGCGGTGCCCCCCAGTCGCGCGATCGACGGGGCGCGCCCTTCCTCGGCGGAATACCGCTGCACCATGCCGAGCTGGTGGATCGGCACCCAGAGCCGGTCGCTGGCGGCGTAGTCGATCTGGACGCACTCGGTCTCCTGACCGTCCAGCTCGAGCCGCTTCAGCCCGCGGTAGACGCCGATCCCGTGATCCAGGTGCACGACGTAGTCGCCGGGCTTGAGGGTGAGGAGATCG
>JAEHDN010000075.1 GCA_016880395.1 Candidatus Eiseniibacteriota bacterium | reverse complement strand
CGCTGCTCCTCCTCGGTCGCGACACCCGGCGGCAGGAGGCCGCGCAGTCCGAGCACGTCGCGCTCCTCGAGCGTGAAGCAGGTCCCCTTGTTGAGGAGCGGATCGTCCTGGAGCGCCTCTCCGGTCGCGTCCACCGCCCAGTACACATCGCCGGTATGCGGATCGGTGCGCTCCTCGAAGTGGACCATGGCGGCAGTATAGCCCCCGGGCCCCTCGGTTTGGGCGGTGGCCGGAGGTACCATGCCTGCCCCGGCGCTCAAGGGATCGCGCACTCCTTCCCCGCCATCCGCCGGAGCAGACCCGCCTGGCCGATGTGATAGGCCTCGTGGAACTGCAGGAAGTGGAGCTTGTCGGCCAGGGTGTCCTCGCCGCGCTTTTGCTCGAGCCCCTCGTCGGTGGCGCGGGCGAGGCCGGCCTTGATTCGCTCCTGCGAGCGGTGGAAGTCGGCCACGATGGTGTCGAAAGGCACCGAATCCCCTTGGTCCGAGACGGGACGCGAGCCCCGCTTGAAGCGATCCACGCGCGCCTGGTCCCAGACGGGCTCCTCGCCGAGGAGGCTCAGGACCGCGGTCCGGCTCGCCACGATGTGGGCCGCCACCCAGTTGAGGCAATTCCCCCCGCCCGGCGGCTGGACGAGGCTGTCCTCGTGGCTGAGCCCCTTGACGTTCACGCCGAAGGCGTACGCGTCGATCTCGAACAGGCGCTCAAGCTGACGAACGCTCACGACGGCTCCTTTCTCATGCGGCCGGGCGGGACGCCGGAGCGCCTCCGAACACGCGCTTGAGGAAACGGTAGATCAGGATCAGCGCCCACGCCGCTCCGGCGAGCAGGACGGCGGTGAGCACGAGGGTGAGGACCGGGTGGGTCGCGGCGAGCCACGAGAGCCCGATCGCGATGCCATCCTCGGTCACGCTGAGCAGGCTGTTGCTGATCGGCTCGGAGCTCGTGTTCACGGCGGCGCGCGCCGAGGCCTTGGTTCCGTGCGACGTGAAGGCGACTCCCCCCGCGACCAGGGCCGCGACGACCCGCCACGGCTCCGGGATGCCGGCAACCGCGGCGTAGGCGAGGATCGCGGCCGCGGGAGGGCGGATGAACGTGTGGAGCACGTCCCACACGTTGTCGAAGTAGGGGATCTTGTCGGCGAAGAACTCCACGACGAAGAGCGCGATGGCGACGGCCAGCACGGCCGGGTGGCTCAGCGCCGCGAGGCTGGGCGGCAGCGTGGCGACGCCGAAGCGCTGGAGGAGCCCGAGCGTCGCGACGGTCGCGTAGAGATTGAGGCCGGCCGCGAAGGAGGCTCCCGCGGCCAGACCGATCCACTCCGTCATGGGTCGCGCTCCACGAGTGGCGCTAGCGGGCCGGGCCGGCCGGCCGCGTTTCTCCGCGGCGGACGATCGCGAACGCGATCAGCGCGACGACGAAGAAGACGAGGAGCGCCCAGGCGACCCCCTGGAGTGTCTGGATGATCGTGCGGTAGATCTCGAGCCCCATCGAGGGCCCATCGAGCGGCAGCGTCTTCGCGGCCGTCCCCTCGGGACCGAAGCGCTCGGGGTGGACGTACTGCTCGAGCTTCCAGATCTGGACCCCGGAGGAGATCCCGACCACGAAGACAGCGAAGAGGAGGAACCGGTGCCATCCCTCCGCGATCTGCTCGCCGATGACCCGGTCCAGGATCTGCCGGATGGGCTTGCGGAAGAGGAGCACGACGATTCCGGAGGTCGCGAGCGCGACGAAGAGCGTGAGCAGGAGGAGAAGAAAGAACATCGGTCCCCTTTCGATCGTGGAGGGTGTCGGTGCGCCGGCACGAGTCTAGCCGAGAGTGCCCTCTGCGGCGTAGAGTTGCTTCCGGCTCCCGGCGGGCGGGAGCGACCCCTGGGAGGGAACCTCATGATCATCGCACGCGCGCGCGGACGGAGCAGGCGCATCGCCTCGGCGCTTTTCGCCTCGGCGCTTCTCATGGTCGCCGGATGCAAGGGAGCGACCCCCATTCACGATCTCCTGGCCAACGCCTCCGCCCTGGACGACAAGACGGTGCGGATCGCCGGGAAGGTGGAGAGCGCGGCGGGCGCCTTCGGCTACGCCGTCTACCGCGTGGACGACGGCACCGGCGAGATCAACGTGGTCACGAAGAGCGGCGGCGCGCCGGCCGAGAATACCGAGGTCGGCGTGGAAGGCGTGTTCCACCAGGCCTTCACGATCGGAACGGACGTGGTCGCGGTCATCGAGGAGACGAAGCGATCCGCTCACTGAGTCGCACGGTCACGGCCGCGCGAAGGGCCACGTCCCGGCAGGCGTGAGCCGCACCGGCATCGCGCGCCTCGAGGTCATCGCCGCCGCGTTCCTCTTCTCGCTCGGAGGAGCGGGGATCAAGGCCTGCTCGCTCACGAGCTGGCAGATCGCCGCGTTCCGCTCCGCCATCGCCGCGGCGATGTTCCTGCTGCTCCTGCCCGAATCGAGGCGCGGATGGACGGCAAAGACCTGGATCGTTGGCGCGGGCTATGCGGCGACGATGCTCCTCTTCGTGATCGCGAACAAGCTGACCACGTCCGCGAACACGATCTTCCTGCAGTCGACCGCGCCGCTCTACGTGCTCCTCCTCGGCCCCTGGCTCCTGCACGAGCGGAACCGCGCGTCCGATCTCCTCGTGATGGCGCTCCTGGCGGTGGGCCTCTGCCTCTTCTTCGTCGGACACGAGAACCCGTGGCGCACCGCTCCCGACCCGTTCCGGGGCAACGTTCTCGCAGGCATCGCGGGTGTCACCTGGGCGCTCACCATCATGGGCATGCGACGGCTGGGACGGGAGCGTCATGACGCGCCGAATCCCGCGGTGCCCGCGGTCGTCGCCGGAAACGTGATCGCGGTGCTTGTGGCGCTCCCCTTCGCGCTCCCCATGCCCCACGCCCGGGCGGCCGACGCGGTGAGCCTGTTCGGCCTCGGCACCGTCCAGGTCGGTCTCGCCTACGTCTTCCTCACGCGCGGGCTCCGGAGCGTGCCCGCGTTCGAGGCCATGGTGCTGCTCCTCCTCGAGCCCGCGCTCAACCCGATCTGGTCCTGGCTCGTGCACGGCGAGCGCCCGGGCGGCTGGGCGCTCCTCGGCGGGATCCTCATCCTGGGCGCGAGCGGCCTCAAGACGTGGAACGACGCACGACTCGCGCCGGAGGTCCCTCCCGCATGAAGGGGTGGCGGACCGTGGTCTTCGCCCTCGTGCTCGTTCTGGCGGCGACCCTCGGGCTACTCCTCCGGCCGCCCAGGTGGACGCCCCCGCCGATGGCCTCGCACCCGGTATCGAGCTACGCCGAGGCGATCACCCGGCTCCGCCGCCTCGAGGAGCGGGACGATGCCGCGGCCGTCCGCGCCGAGTGCCGCACGCGCTTCCTGGGACACGGGGGGCGGACGGCGCGCTGCTACGTGCTCCTCCACGGATTCACGAACTGCCCGCGGCAGTTCGAGCGGCTCGCCGAGCTCTTGTACGAGGATGGTGCGAACGTGCTCCTGCCGCGCATGCCGCGCCACGGGATCGCGGGCCCGGGGAAAACGGTGCTCGCCGACCTCACCGCGGCCGAGCTGGTCGCAAGCGTCGAGGAGGCGCTCGACATCGCGCATGGTCTCGGCGACCGGGTCTCGGTGGTCGGTCTCTCGACCAGCGCGGTGGCGGCGGCCTGGAGCGCGGAGCACCGGGCCGATCTCGACCAGGTGATGCTGATCGCGCCCGCCTTCGCTCCCAAGGACGTCCCCGAGGTCGTCGCGATCCAGCTCGCGAACGCGCTGCTCCATGCGCCCAACTTCTTCGTTTGGTGGGATCCCAAGCGCAAGGAAGATGTGCCGGGCCCGAAGTCGGCCTACCCGGGATTCGCGAGCCGGGCGCTCGCAAGCATGTACCAGCTCGGAGCGCACACGCTCGAGGAGGCCAAACGGCCCCCGGCGCCCGGGGCCCGGGCGCTCATCGTCACGACCGCGCGCGACGAGGGGGTGAACAACGCCGTGACACGAGAGCTGGCCAAGCGATGGCGCCGATCGGGCGTGACGGTGGAGGAGCTCGAGTTCCCGGTCGAGACGGGGGTGCATCACGACATGATCGATCCGGAGCAGCCCTACCAGCGCGTGGCGCTGACCTATCCGCTGATCCGGCGCTTCCTGGAGACCGGCCGAGCCCCGCTTCTCGCCGATTCCCTTGCGATCACCAGCCGGCCGTGCGGAGCGGGCGGCGCCGGCGCCGAGCGCAGGAACGAGCCGACGAGTTCCTCGAGCTCCTTGCTGTCCCAGGGGGCGAGCAGGAAGTAGACGGGACGGAGATCCTGCGCCAGCCGGCGCGCCTCGAGCGAGGTGCCCTCCGACACGAGCACGAGCGGCGTGTCCGGGAGGAACCTCCGGATCAGTCGCAGCATGTTCGTGCCGTCCCCGCCGATGCTTCCGAGCTGGCACAGGATCAGGTCAGGCGCGCGTTGGAGAGTGCACTCCAGCAGGGCCTCCGGCGTCGTGCAGCTCACCACGTCGAAGGTTGCTTCCGGCAGCGCGTCGCGAAGGATGTCCGGACCTCCACACCCACACACGCAGACGAGGATCCGCGCGGGTCTCGATCCGATATCGATCATGTCCTCCTCGACCCCGAACGAGCGGTGGCGTGCGGCGACCGCGGACGTTCGGGCCAGGTGTTCGGCGCCGGCGGCTTGCTCGGCGCCCCACGAGCGGTCGCCGCAAACGGATCGTGCGTGCATCCCCCGTGCCTGAGGGAGGCTGGGGTCCGAGATGGCTGCGGGGCTTGAAGATGCCGCTTCGTGAGGGCGCGCGACGGCGGTGGGGGCGAGGCGTGGGCTGACGGGTTCGTCAGGCTGGAGCGCGGATTTGGCAGGCCGGGCGAGCGCCGCGGCCTTTGGGCACCACCGGCGCGGCGCGGCCGGCGCGGACGAGCTAGGGTTCCAGCTCCTTCAGCTTGCGGTACAGATTGCGCTCGCTGATCCCCAGGATCCGCGACGCCTTCTGCCTGTGCCCGCTGCACTCCTCGAGCACCTGCCGGATGTACCGCCGTTCCGCCTCCGCGAGCGTGGGGCGGTCGTGCGACCCGCCGTCCTGCGCCATCGACGCGGGCAGTCGCACGCCGATCGGGAGGTGCTCGGGCAGGATCGACCCGCCGTCGCAGAGGATGAGCGCCCGCTCGATCACGTTCTCCAGCTCGCGCGCGTTCCCGGGCCAGCGGTAGCGCTGCAGGACGCCCAGGGCGTCGGGCGACATTCCCACCGCGCGCTTCGACACGATCGACGAGTTCCGGATGAAGTGCGCGACGAGGAGCGGGATGTCATCCTTCCGATCCCGGAGCGGCGGAATCGAGATCGAAAAGACATTGAGCCGGTAATAGAGGTCCTCGCGGAAGCTCTGGTCCTGGAGCATCGACTCGAGCGGCCGGTTCGTGGCCGCGATCACGCGCACGTCCACCGTCACGTCGGCGGTCCCGCCGACGCGCCGGAACACGCCCGTCTCGAGCACGCGCAGGAGCTTGACCTGGAGCGGCGGCGTCACCTCGCCGATCTCGTCGAGGAAGATCGTCCCGCGATCCGCGACCTCGAAGAGCCCGTGCTTGAGGCGGACGGCGCCCGTGTAGGCACCCTTCTCGTGCCCGAAGAGCTCGCTCTGGAGCAGGTTCTCGTGGAGCGACGCGCAATCCACGACGACGAACGGCTGGCGCGAGCGCCGGCTCTGGCGGTGGACCGCGCGGGCCACCAGCTCCTTCCCCACGCCGCTCTCGCCGCGGATCAGCACGGTCGAATCGGTCGTGGCGACGCGCTGGATCATGCGGTGGAGCTCGGAGACCGCCGTCGTCTGTCCCACGAACCGCTCGCTCGGCTGGAGGCGGTCCACGTCGCGTTGGAGCGCGAGATTCCCCCGCTCGAGATTCGCCACCTCGAGCGCACGGGTGAGTACCGCCTCGAGCTCCCCGAGCTTGCACGGCTTCGTGAGGAAGTCGTGCGCTCCGCGCTTCATGGCCTCGATGGCCTCGTGCAGGGTGCCAAAGGCGGTCAGGATGACGACCTGCGTCGACGGGAGGGAGTTCTTGATGTCCGCGAGGAGCTCGAGCCCGCTCCCGTCCGGAAGACGGACGTCGAGGAGCACGAGATGGAAGCTCATCTTGGCGAGCATCGCGCGCGCCTCGTCGAGCGTGCCCGCCGTCTCGACGGCGTAGCCGACGCGCGCCAGCTCCTTCGCGATGATGGTGCGGAAGCCTTCCTCGTCGTCGACGAGGAGCAGTTGGGTCTCGGACATGCTACGTCCCCCCCGATCCTTCGACCGGCAGCTCGACGACGAACTGCGCGCCGCCGCCGCCCAGGTTCTCGGCGTGGATCTGGCCGCCATGCCGCGACACGATGCGCTGGGTGATGGAGAGACCGAGCCCGGTTCCCTTGCCCGGTGGCTTGGTCGTGAAGAACGGATCCCAGATCCGGTCGAAGTGCTCGGGAGCGATGCCGTGCCCCGTGTCCCTGAACTCGAGCCGCACGCGTCCGGAGCCCTGGTGCCGGGAGCGTACGGTGAACGTGCCTCCCTCCGGCATCGCCTGCACCGCGTTCAAGCTCAGGTTCATGATCACGCCCCGGAGCCCGGTCTCGCGTGCCCACACCGCCGGCAGAGCGGGGTCGAGGTCCTCGATGGCGCGGATCCCCTGCTTCTGCATCTGATAGCGGAGCAGGTGAAGGACGTCGGACGCGGCGCGGTTCAGATCGACCCAGACCGGGGTCGCGGAGTAGGGCTGCGCGAGAAGCATCAGCTTGTCCGTGATCTCGCTCACGCGGCGCGCCTCCTGCTCGAGCAGCGCGAGCACCTCGTGAGCCTCGTCGGCGCGCGGATCGGCGGGAGCTCCCTTCTTGCGCTGGGCGAGCCACCGCTGGAGCGATTCGACTCCGGCCACGATGGATGCGAGGGGATTGTTGATCTCGTGGGCCACGCCCGCGGCGAGGATCCCGAGCGAGGCGAGCCGCTCGCTGTGGCCGAGCTGGCTCTCGAGATGGCTCCGCTCCGACACGTCGCGCCAGACCTCGACCACGTGAGTCACCTGGCCGGTGGGATCGGCGACGGGGTTGAACGTCCCTTCCCAGCGGCGCGCAGCACCGGTCGCGTCCGGGACGACGCGGAGCCGTCGCGTGGGGCGCCGCTGATCGATGGCCGCGCAGGTGGCGCACGGCTCGGAATCCCCCTCGGAGGCGCGCTCGGGGCAGCCCACAGCGTCCCCACAGGCACAGCCCGCCATGCCGGCCTGGTCCCGGCCCCGCCCGAACACCTCGACGTACCGGCGGTTGGCGGCCAGGACACGCTGCGAGCGGTCGACCACGAGGACCGCGTCGCTCAGGGCGTCGATGAGCTGCGGCAGGATCCGCTGGACCTGCTCAAGATCGATCCGATCGGCCGGATCGAGCCTGGACTCCTTGATTTCGGGATCGGGTGCCACTGTCATCCCCCTTTCTGACAGGTTGGCAGCAGGGGGGTGTGGCCGCAAGCTCAACCCGCCCAAAAGCGGGTCGACTGAAGTCCCACAGCGGTGTGGTACCGAAGAGGTTGTCGACACGGATGCGATCCTCCTCCGGGGCTCGCCGATGCGGCATGGAACGTGCGGTTCGCTTGGACTCGCCCGGAGATGGCTGAGCCGGGCCGGCGGGACGCGAGACGTGGTGCCAGGCGTCCCGCCGGGCCTCGAGGGCACCGCGGAGGTGAGGACCATGAGAGCGCTCTTGCCCGCGAACGGACTGAACACGTTGCGCAAGGAGATGGACCGGCTCTTCGATCGGATATGGGAGGGCGGGCTCCCCGAGGTCACGACACCGCTCGGCGAGTGGATGCCGTCCCTCGATCTATCGGAGCTGCCCGAGGTCGTGATCGTGAAGGCCGAGGTCCCGGGGATCGACCCGAAGGACATCCACGTGACTCTGAACGATCAGCTCCTCACCATCGCCGGCGAGAAGAAGTTCGAGAAGGAGGTGAAGGACGAGAAGTTCTACCGGATGGAGCGCTCCAGCGGCACGTTCGCACGGAGCATCCCGATTCCGGTTCCGGTGGACCCGACCAAGGTCACCGCCCTGTTCCGCCACGGCCTGCTCACGGTGACGATGCCGAAGACGGCCGCGGCCAGGGGGACGATGATCCCGATTCGCTCCGAATAGCCTCCACGCCGGGCGCCGGTGCGGGGGACGGTGAACGGACGGCTTCGCGGCGAGGCCAATGCCGTGCGCTGGCCCCGGCTCAGACGGGCGCAGCCCCTCCGTAACGGATCACCAGGACGGTGACGTCGTCCGCGGGGGGCTGCCCCGCCGCAAAGGTTCGCACGTCCGTGAGCACGCGCTCGAGGATCTCCTCGGGCGCGTGTCGTGCTTCCGGGGCGAGAGCGGCCAGGAGGCGTTCCTCGCCGTACTGCTCGCCCGCCGCATTCTCCGCGTCGGTCACGCCGTCGCTGAACAGAACGAGCGTGTCGCCGGAACGGAGCGCGATCGCCTCCTCCTCGTAGGTCGCACTCTCGAACGCGCCCAGCACGAGGCCGCCCCGGTCCGGCCGCTCCACCGAGCCGTCGACGCGGAGGAGCACCCCCGGATTGTGCCCCGCGCTGCACGACATGAGGGTTCCCCCCGGATCGAGCACGACGTACGCCATGGTGGCGAAGCGGGCCTCGACCGCGCGCCGGCAGAGCGCCTCGTTGACGCGCGCCATGGTGGCTGCCGGGCCGTCCTTCGCGTGAGTCGTGAGGATTCCCTGGACCATGGCGGCGAGAATGGCCGCCGGCGGCCCCTTCCCCGCCACGTCGCCGAGCGCGAAGCCCATTCGTCCCGACGTGAAGTCGAAGTACTCGAAGAAGTCCCCGCCGATGGTGCGGCACGGGATCGACGCGCCCGCCGCCTCGTAGCCGGGACCCGAGCGCTGCCGCGGCGGGAGGAGTGCCTGCTGGATCTCGGCCGCCATGCGCAGCTCGTGCGCCTCGCGCGTCGTCCGCTCCGCCTCGTCGCGAACGCGATCTGCGAAGAGGCGCTTCCAGCGCACGGCGTAGATCAGCCCCATGAAGAGCGCGGTGAATAGGAACGTGTAGAAGAGGAACGTCACGACCTGCCGCCCCGATCCGAAGGTCGACGGAGCGATCGTGGCGTGGAGGATCGCGCCGGCCACGACACTCCCGACCACCGCGGCCACCGCATAGCTCGCGATCTCGAGCGGATGCCCGGGCCCACGGTCCGGGGGCAGGATGTGCGGCACGACGAAGGCACGGTTGAGCTCGATGAAGGAGGAGATGATGAACGAGAACATGAGAGTGGCCACGTAATACGCGGGGAGCGACCGCAGCGTGCCCTCGTTCATGTAGCTGAAGAAGACGGCGAAGGGCAGCGCGAAGAGGAGCGGACGCAGGACGAGACTCTTGACCAGGGTTGGAACGCCGCGGCCCGGACTCAGCGGATCCTCACAGGTCGAGCTCCAGGAAGAGGGCGCCGGGAATCGGGTTGACACGGTAGGGGGCGATCTCCCGGAAGCCCGCGGCGCGATAGAGCGCGATCGCCGCGTCCATGCCGGGGACCGTGTCGAGCCTCATCCGCCGGTAGCCGCGCGCGCGTGCCTCCTCGAGGAGGCGTCGAACCAGCGAAGAGCCGACTCCCTTCCCGCGATGCGCGGAGCGGACGTAAAGGCGCTTCATCTCGCACGTGCCCTCGTCCCACGCGCGAAGACCCACGCAGCCCGCGGGGTCGGAGCGGTCGACCGCGAGGAGGAGGGCGCCGCGCGGAGGCGCGTAGTCGCCCGGCAGGGACGACACCTCCCGGTCGAATCCCTGGAAGGAAAGGTCGAAGCCGAGCGAGGCGGCATACTCCATGAAGAGCTCGCGCACGAGCGCGACGTCCTCGACGGAGGTGGCGAGCCGCACCTCGATGGCGCGGCGGTCACCCGAGAGCACTGGCACGCGGCTCCTGGACGAGCACCGTCACCCTGGAAACTCCGTCGGCACCGAAGCCGTGCAGTGGATGAGGGAGCGGCTCGATCCCGCGTGCTTGAGGAGGGTGATCTTGTCCCCCTCGATCTTCATCTTGCCGGTCAGGATCGCGGTGGCCGCGAGCGTGCTGCGCTCGAGGATCTCGCGCCAGAGGCGGAACGGAGCGCGGAGCGTGAAGCCTGCGTCCGGGTGCGCGGGGCCGGCCACGAACTCGGCACCCTCGCAGCGCCCGGCCTTCAGCCGGAGCAGGAGGTAGAGCGGCGCCGGGAGCGCCTCGTCCGCCTCGAACGCGAAGAGGAGATCGCCCCTGAAGCCGACGCCCCACTGGGACGCGGCGTTCCGGTATTCGCTCGAGCCGTTGATCTCGTCGCAGAGCGCTCGCGCGTACTCGGCGGTGCCGAAGCGGTAGGTCATCCGCGTCAGGCCTTCCTCGCCGGCGCCGCCGCGCGGAGCGGCACGAACCCGGGGTTCAGGATGCCGTCCGGATCCCACCGTTGCTTGGCTTCCACGAAGAGGGGCCACGCGTCGCCGTAGTGCTCGCGCCACTCCTCCTCGTCGAAGGCCACGTATCCGGACAGGTAGCGCTTGCCGCCCATCGCCACGCAGAGCCGGCTCGCGTTCTCGAGCATCGGCTTCGCCTCCTCCCAGTACGGCGCGGGAACGGCCGGGAGGATGCCGAAGCCCATCAGGTTCTCCCCGTCCGGTCGGCGAAAGAGCCGCGAGCGCGACGTGCTGCCCTTCGCCGGCCAGAGGAGCACGTGGCCGCCCACGAGGATCGAGGGAGGCAGATCGGGCAGGACCGCCTCGAGCACGTCGGGCGTGCGCTCCCAGGGGAGCACGGTCTCCATCCAGGGGTGCACGTGCCCCCACGTGCCGCCCCGCTTCCAGAGGTCGAACACCGGCTCGAGACGCTCGAAGAAGTCGAGGATCGGCAGATCGTCCGTGTAGAGATGATCGTAGGGATGGAGGCCGTCGAGAAGAGCACGGTCGTCCGGAGGCGAGCCCGCGTCGAACTCCACGGTCGGGTGGAACGGGAAGAACCACCGCGCGAACACCTGCCTGCGCCCGCTCACCGGCTTCGTGCCCTGCGGCGAGGGGGACGCCCAGCTCTCGAGGTGATCCCAGCGTCCGGAGTCCATTGCGCTGCGCGTGTCCTCCATGAAGCGGCGGACGTCGTCGTAGAGGAGATAGTAGGTGCGCGTCATCGGCCGGACCGCGCGGAGCCTGAGCCGCGCGCGCGTGATCACGCCCACCTGTCCGAGCCCCGCGATGACGGCCCAGAAGAGATCCGGCTCGCGGTCCGGGCCGCACGAGCGAATCTCCCCCGCGCCCGTGACGACCTCGATCTCCTCGACCTGGTCCCCTTGCGTGCCGAAGCGGTGCGAGGCGACGCCGACGCCCGCGGTCGAGACGGTTCCGCCGACCGTGACGCTCAGGTTGTTCGTGAGGATAGGTGGCGCGAGGCCGTGCGGGAGCACGGTCCGCACCACGTCGCGCCAGATCGCGCCTGCGTCGACCTCGACGCTCGAGGCACCGCGCGCCACCGGCCCGATCCGGCCCATCGCGCGCATGTCGATGAGGATCCCGCCGTCCGAGATCGCGACGTGGCTCTGGCTGTGCGCCGCGCCCCGCACGGAGACGGAGAGCCCCTCCGAGCGCGCGAAGCGAATCGCGGCGGCGACGTCCTCGGCCGACGCGGGCTCGAGCAGAAGCCGCGGCCGCGCGGTGAAGACATGACCGAAGTTGGTGGTCCGCTCGGGCTCGATGTCGGAGGACTCGAGGACCCGGCCGCGGACCAGGGGCCTGAGCCCCGCGGCGGGCACGTGCAATTCGCTAGGCCCTCGCGGGAACCCGCGCCGCGCGGTAGAGGTGGCGGAGGAGCAGGATCTGGCCGTAATGGCCGGCGAGGTGCTCGAGCAGGTGATAGTAGTACCAGCGCACATTGAGCAGCCGCTGCGTGCCGTCCGCGCGCGTGCGAAGTATCTCGCGCGCGAGGTCGGAGTCGGTCACGTCCTTCGACGCATCCTTCACGTAGGCGCGCCCGCGGGCCAGGACATCATCGTAGAAGGCGAGATCCTTCCCCACGAGGGTCGCCGGAGGAGGTCCATCCTCGGGGATCGGCATCCCGTCGTCGTCCATCCCGATTCCCAGGATGGGCTCTCCCTGCGGATGCTCCTCCCGCTTCACCACGATCGCGGTCCAGAAGACCTCGACGATGGCGAGGTGCGCGAGCAGCATGCCGATCGTGTTCGTGCCCGGCCGGGGCTGCCACTCCAGCTCCTCGGGCGTGAGGTCGCGCGTCGACTCGGTGAGTCGACGGAGCTGGTCGTCCATCTGCGCGAGGAACGAGCCGACCTCGGTGGATGCGTAGCCGGCGGAGGGTTCGAGAATGGATCGGATCGCGTTCGGCATGGCGAAGCCTCCAGCGGGTGCTCGAGAGGGTTTACGTCGGAACCGGGGGAGCATACCACGGCCCCAGCCGGATCGCTGAGTCGTTGGCGCGGAAGCGCTTACAAAAGCATGGGAGGACTGTACTGCCCGCGTTATCATGCCGCGCATGTCCTTCCTGCCCCTGCCCCTCGAGCGCCTCTACCTCGCGCACGAGCTGAGCGAGCCGAGCTTCGGCGACACGTCCGACGACCTCTTCTACGTCCGGAGAGCCGACGGCAAGCGGAGCATCGTTCGCCAGCGACTCGCGAGCGGGCTGGCCGAGATCGTCACCGCGGAGCCCCGCCCCGCGGGCGGTGTCGGATACGGGGGCGCGGTGTACACGGTGCGCGGCACGACGCTCGTCTACGCGGGAAGCGACGGCCGGCTCCACGCGATCGACCTCGCGTGCGGGGCGCAGCGCGCACTCACCCCCGTCTACGAAGGGGTCGCGGCGCCAGCGATCTCGCCCTGCGGTCGGGCGGTCGCCTTTCTCGCCGAGCAGGATGGGCACTGCAACGTCCTCCTCGTCGATCTGAAAGGGGACGCCGGTCCGATCCGTCTCACCGACAATCCCTGGTACGCGTTCAATCCCGCCTTCGCTCCGGACGGAGGCAGCATCGCATGGCAGGAGTGGGATCAGCTCGACATGCCCTGGGATCAGTCCCGGATCCGGATCGCCCGCTTCGCCCGGGCCATTCCCGCGTGCACGACCCTGTTCGAGATCGCGCCGCTCACGCCCGTCGCGACGATCGCGAAGGAGAATGCCAGCTACGCGGCCCCGCAGTGGAGCCCGGATGGGTCGCGCTTCTCGTTCCAGAGCGACGCGTCGGGTTGGCGCTCCCTCTGGATCGGGGACGCCGACGGGCGCGGCGCGGCGCGCGTGGACACGGGCGAGGGGGAAATCGGACTCGCCGACTGGCTTCCCGGGCGGGCCGGCTTCCGGTGGAGCGACGACGGCGAGGCCATCTACGCCGTGCGGAGCAGGCGGAGCCAGGACTCGCTCCTTCGGATCGATCCCTCCGCGGGGAAGGTCGAGGAGATCCCGTCCGCGTACACCGACATCCAGGGGCTTCAGGTGCGCGGTCACTCGCTCACCTATTCGGCCACGAGCTACTCGACTCCCGCCGTCATCGTGACGCGGCAGGCGGACGGCGCGCGACCGGGGGGCGAGGTGGTGCGCGCTTCGGCCGCGGTCGGGCTCGTGGACGCGGCTTCCCTCGCGAAGCCCGAGGTCATCTCGTGGGGGACCGCGGGCGGTGCGCGATCGTGGGGTATCTACGTGCCGCCCGCTGGGCCGGACGCCGTGCGAGCGCCCCGTCCTCTCATCGTGTTCGTGCACGGCGGACCGACGTCGCAGGTGCCGCTCTCCTGGCAGGCCCAGGCGCAGTACTTCGCGACGCGCGGCTGGCATTACCTCATGGTGAATCACCGAGGAGGCACCGGCTACGGTCGCACGTACCAGGACCAGCTCCGCGGCGGATGGGGGGTCGTGGATCTCGAGGACGCGCGAAGCGGAGCCGAGCACGTCCTGAAGACACACAGCGCGGATCGGAGCAGGGTCGTGATCACCGGAGGAAGCGCGGGCGGCTACTCCACGCTCTGGGCGCTCACGCAGCAGCCCGACTTCTGGACGGCCGGCATCGCGCTCTTTCCGCTCGCCCACATCTACGACGCGGTCGTGGGCGCGCACCGCTTCGAGCGGCACTACGAGGAGGGGCTCTTCGGGCGTCTGCCGGAGGCTGGGCCGCTCTGGCAGGAGCGCTCGCCGATCACCCACGTCGACCGCGTGCGCGCGCCGCTCCTCCTCTTCCACGGGACCGAGGACAAGGCCGTGCCCTTCCAGCAGTCGGTGGATTTCGCCGAGGCCATGCGGCGGCGAGGGGCCACGGTCGAGCTCGTGACCTACGAGGGAGAGGGGCACGGCTTCGCCAAGGAGGCGAATCGCCGGGACATGATGGAGCGGATGGAGCGCTTCCTCGACAAGCACGTCCTCACCCTGCAGCGCTGAGCCGCGCGCCGCCTCCACGAGCGCGCGCTAGAGCAGCTCCCGCGTCTCAGTTTTCCCGGCCGCGAACCGTCCCGGATCGAGCGCCGCCACGTCCATCGACGATGCCTTCCCGTCCGTCATGATCTCCGCGAGCAGGAGCCCCAGCGCGGGCGCGTGCATCACGCCGTGGCCCGAGGATCCGTTCGCCAGGTAGAGATTCGGACAGCCGGGAGCCGCGCCGAGGAGGGCGTGCCCATCGGGGGACATCTCGTAGAGCCCCGCCCACGCCGTTCCACCCTCGAAGTCGGCCTCGCGGAGGATTGGTAGCCGCTCGCGCGCGATCCGCGTCACGTCGGACACCCAAGACGGGTCGACGCGGATGCTGGTCGGATCGTCGGGATCCCCGGGCGTGGGCATGAGCGCGAGCACGCGGCCGTCCCGCACCCTGGCGTGGAAGCCGTCGTCGACCCAGATCGTCATGGGCATGGTCGCGGGCAGCCGCCCGAAGGGCGCGCTCGCGAGGGCCTGGCGGCGAAGCGGTTTCACGGGGATCGAAAGGCCCGCCGCCGAGGCGACCTCGGCAGCCCAGGGTCCCGCCGCGTTCACGACGGCGCCGACCGAGATCCACTCGCTGCCCACGCGCACCGCGTCGATCGAGCTGTCTGGCGCCTCGCGGCGGAATGCCGTGGCCTCGGCGCCGAAGCGGATCGTCACACCGCGTCGCTCGGCGCCGCGCAGGTACCCGTCGAGGATGGCGAGCGGCCGCAGGAATCCATCGGTCGCGGCATGCGCGCCTCCCAGGATCCCGTGGGGGCTCACGGCGGGATTCAGCGCCAGCGCCTCGCGCGCATCGACCTCCCGCGCCTCCATGAATCCGCTCCGGCGCTGCACGGCGAGCGCCGCGCGGAGCGCCTCGAGATCGGCCGCGCGCCGCGCGAGCCAGAGATACCCGGCCTCGATGAGTCCGGGATCGACGCCGGTCTCGCTCCGGAAGGCCCGGAGACGCTCGCGCGCGAGGAGCGAGAGGTGGACGTTCGTGTCCGAGGCGAACTGCGCGCGGAAACCTCCCGTGGCCGCGCCGGTGCTTCCCGTTCCCGGTCGAGCCGCGCGATCCAGGACCAGGATGTCGCGCCACCCCCGCGCCGCGAGATGGTACGCCGCGCTGGCGCCGACGACGCCGGCGCCGATCACGGCGACCGACGCCCGGGTCATGCGGTGAAGACGTGTTCCGGGTGACGGAAGCTCTTGAACTCGAGCGCGTTTCCACTCAGATCGTGGAGGAACATCGTGGCCTGCTCCCCCGGCTGCCCCTCGTAGCGGATGCGCGGCTCCACGACGAACGCGAGCCCGGCCGCGCGGATCCGCTCCGCCAGCGCGTGGAACTCGTCCCACCCGAGGATCGCCCCGAAATGTGGCATGGGGACCCGGACGTTCTCGACCAGCCCCGTGGGGGCCGTCGCCGCGACGGGACCGGTCGTGTGCGCGGAGATCTGATTGCCGAAGAAGTCGAAGTCCACCCACGTCTCCGTGCTCCTCCCCTCGCGGCAGCCGAGCACCTCGCCGTAGAACCGCCGTGTCGAGTCGAGATCGCGAACGTGGAACGCGTAGTGGAACGGTCTTGCCGTGTCGCGCGCGGGCGCCCCCGCCGGAGCTCCTCCGTTCGTCGCGTTCACGGAGCGGATGGCTTCGGCGCGTCCCACGCGGGGGGCGCCGGGATGTCGACGGTGGGCGTGGTCGCCATGCCGTTCGGCGGCACGTGATCAGGCACCTTGTGGTGGACCGGTGGGATGCTCTTCAGATACGCTATGAGCGAGCTCATGTCCTCCGGCGTGAGCGCGGCGACCTCCGTCCAGGGCATCGGCGGCAGGATGGGCGAGCCGTCTTTCCGAACGCCCGAGCGGAGAGCGCGCTCGATCTCGACGTTGGTCCAGGTGCCGAGCCCGGTCTCCCCGTCCGGCGTCAGGTTGCGCGCAT
>JAEHDN010000074.1 GCA_016880395.1 Candidatus Eiseniibacteriota bacterium | reverse complement strand
CGCGCCGGCGCGACCCCGGGCGCGGGGCCGGCCCGCGCGGCCAGGACCTCGCGCGCGCTCTCCCGGTCGACCGCCTGTGCGTACTCCGCACGGAGAGGCGATGCGTCCACGATCCGCTTCAACTCGTCGGGGGCGAGCGGCCCCATGCGGCTTGCCGGCGGCCTTACGAGCGTGGCCGCGACTGGCGTGGGCGTGCCGCGCGGGGAGAGCACCGTCACGAGCGCCTCGCCGATGCCGAGCGACGTGAGGGTCTTCGGGATATCGTAGAACTCCGACCTCGGGAACGTGTTGGCCGTCGCCCTCAGATCCTTCTCGTCGTCCGGCGAGAAGGCGCGGAGCGCGTGCTGCACGCGATGGCCGAGCTGCGCCAGGATCTGGTCCGGGACGTCCTTGGGCGTGTGGGTCACGAAGAAGACCCCGACCCCTTTCGAGCGGATCAGCCGGACCACCTGCTCGATCTGATCCCGCAGCGCCTTGCCCGCGTCCTCGAAGAGAAGGTGCGCCTCGTCGAAGAAGAAGACGAGCTTCGGCTTCGGCGCGTCGCCGATCTCCGGCAGCTCGCGGTAGAGGGACGCCAGCATCCACATCATGAAGGTGGAGAAGAGGGCCGGATGATCCTGCAGGTCGTCGAGCTCGAGCACGCTCACCACCCCGCGGCCGTCCTTCCCGACCCGGAGAAGATCCTCGATCTCGAACTCCGGCTCCCCGAAGAACGGGGCGGCTCCCTGCTGCTCCAGCTCGGTGATCTTGCGGAGGAGCACGCCCACGGTGGCCTTCGAGAGCGCCCCGTACTGCGCGAGCGTCGCCGCACCCTCGCCGATCAGGTGCTGGAGCACCGAGCGGAGATCGGGCAGGTCGAGCAGGAGGAGCTTGGCGTCGTCGCAGTAGCGGAACACCATCGCGAGAGCGCTTTGCTGCGTGTCGTTGAGTCCGAGAGCGCGGGCGAGAAGGAGCGGCCCGAACGAGGAGACGGTGGCGCGCACCGGAACGCCGCGCACCCCGGTGAGGCTCAGGAACTCGACCGACTGCGCGACCGGCTCGAATGGCTCGCCCAGCGCCCTCGCCCGCTCGAGCACGCGCGGATCGGGAACGCCGGGCGCCCCGAGCCCGCTCAGATCTCCCTTGAGATCGGCGAGGAACACCGACACGCCTGCCGCCGAGAGCTGCTCCGCGAGACCCTGCAGGGTCTTCGTCTTCCCGGTGCCGGTGGCGCCCGCGATCAGACCGTGGCGGTTCATCATCGCGAGCGGCACGCGGACGCACGCGGGCGCGGCGACCTTTCCATCGAGCATGGGCGCACCGAGGAGGATGGAATCTCCCTCGAACCCGTATCCCGCCTGCATCACGGCCGCGAAATCGTTCGCCATGGCGCCTCGAATCTAGGATTCGAGCGCCGCTGCGTCAACGTGGCGTTGATTCCCGTTGAAGGAGCGGCGGCGTTTCGATACATTGCGCGCCGAGCCGAGGATGATATTTCGTCGAGCACGGCCACGGGTTCGAAGCTCCGGGAGGGCAACGTGAGCACGAGGCTGTACCGATTCGGATCCGCCGTGGTGGCGATCGCCCTCCTCGTCGCCGGCGCCACGCTCATCGCCGGCTCCGCCCTGGCCGCCGGGCCCCCCGAGGGACCCGCCTTCTGGATCGTCCCGGGCGGCGGCGCCTACTGGCCACCCGCCGAATGGGGCGTCGAGGATCCCGTTCCTTCCTTCGGCGGCATTCTCGGTCTCCGGCTCAGCGATCCGATCGCCCTCGAGCTCCGCGGCCACTATTCGAAGTCGGACAGCTCCGCCCCCTATGCCGGCGGCCCCGACCTCAAGCTCCTCCATGGTGAAGGCAACATCACCTGGTTCCTGAGCCCGGTCACTCCGGTCACCCCCTACCTCACGTTCGGAGCGGGGGT
>JAEHDN010000073.1 GCA_016880395.1 Candidatus Eiseniibacteriota bacterium | reverse complement strand
CCAGGCTTCCCCGTGCCGGCCACCGTGCGGATCTCCCCCTTCTCGACGTCCAGCCACTTGATCTTGTGATTGTAGGTGTCCGCGACGAAGACGCTCCCCTTCCATGCTGCCACGCCGAGCGGATGCTGGAGCTTGGCATGCGCGAGCGGGCCATCGACATCTCCGAAATCGAAAAGCCCGCGGCCCACGAGCGTCTCCACCCGCTCCGCCGCGAGATCGAGGCGCCGCACCGCGCTCACCTCGCTGTCGGCGAAGTAGAGATCGTTCCCGGCGAGCGACAGGCCCGACGGCTGCGCGAGCGCGGCCGCCTCGGCCGGACCGTCGACGATGTTCTCGCGCCCCGAGCCCGCGAATGCGCGGCAGAGCCCCATGGGCAGATCGAGCCGCCAGATCTGATGCGACCCGGCCATCGCGATGTAGCAGGTCCTCCCCTCGACCGCAAGATCCCATGGCGAGTTGAGCGACTGCTTCCGGCCCACCTTGCCACCCGCGCGGTCGTAGCTCTGCGCGCCCGTGCCCGCGACGGTCGTCACCTCCCAGGTGTCGAGGTCGACCGCGCGCACGAGATGACCTTCGGTGTCGGCGACGAGGAGCGTGTCGCCCATCAAGGCGAGGCCCTGCGGGTGATGAAACGTCGCGCGCTCGGCCGGGCCGTCGTCCTGCCCTACCGCGCCCGATCCCACGACGGCCACCACACGCGAGTGCCCGCGCTCGTCCGGTATCGTCGCCACGACGATGCGGCTGTGGTTCGAGTCCGCGACGAAGAGCCGTCCACCTGCGGGATCGGCGAGAACCTTGCCCGGGAACGCGAGCCCGGTCGCGGGACGCACGGTCCCCTCGCGCTCGAGCTGGAGCGGCCCCGGCGCGAGCACGCCGGCGGCGCGGCCCGCGGCCAGCGCCTCGGCGATCGCCTGGTCCAGCGCTTCACGATTCCCCTCGCCCGCCACAACGCCGACGATCCGGCGATCCGCCCCGACCAGGACCAGGGTGGGCCAGGAGCGGACCGCGTACTCGCTCCAGAGCGACATCCCCTCGTCCACGATGACGGGGTGGTGAATCTCGTAGCGTCCGATCGCGGCCCGGACGGTCTGGCGGTGCCCCTCGTTCTCGAACTTGGCGCTGTGGACCCCGATCACGAGGAAGGGCTCATCCCTGTATTTCTCTTCGAGATAGGCCAGGTCGGGGAGGACATGCATGCAGTTGATGCAGCAGTAGGTCCAGAAGTCGAGCAGCACGACCTGCCCCTTCAGCTCCCGCGCGAAGGTCAGGGGCCGATCCGTGTTGAGCCATGCGAAGTCCGGGTTCAGCTCGGGGGCGCGCGGGTTGCCGCTCATGGACCTAAGATACAGGAAACGGCCCCCCGTTTCCTGTCGTCGCCGGGGGGCGGCGGCCGGCCGGGGCACCGGCCCCTTCCCGGCCGACTGGAACCTGCTATATTCCACGGGATCGCTGACTTCGGCCGGAGAATCCGGCCCGGGACGGGGTATCGAACGAGGACCGCGGCACCTCCAGGCGCGGATACCGATCCACCATGAAACGAACCCTGCGAACGCTCCCCTTCATCGCCCTCGCGGCGACCGCCACCCTGCTGAGCGCACCGGCGCCCGCTCAGGAGTACGTGCCGACGCCGGACCTCGGGCATCCGAAAATCCAGTACACCGACTCCCTCGTTTCCATGAACGACCGCTGCCCCGTGCGCCGCGGGAAGCTCAACACGGGCTACCGGCCGGTCTACGTGAACGGGAAACCGATCGGATTCTGCTGAACATCGTGCCCAGGGGTCTTCGTGCAAGACCCGGAGAAGTATCTGAAGGAGCTGAAGGTGCAGCCGCCGACCATCTTCAAGGGAGGCGGTCGCCCAGTGCTGGACTCGTCGCTGAGGGAGCAGGTGAACTTCGAGATCTATTTCTTCGCGAACGCGGCCGAGAAGAAGCGCTTCCACGCGGATCCGATTCGCTATTGCGGCAAGGTCACGGATCCGATCACGTACGAGCGGTTCCGTCCGACCGCTGCCTCCCCCAAGACCACGTACGGCAATCGCCTCTACTTCTTCGCGGCGGATTCGACGCGCGCCCGCTTCCTGGCCGACCCGATGCCTCACAAGGACCGCCGGACCGGCACGACCTAGACGTGCTCGCGACTTCGCCCGCAACGCCTCGCCCGATCCGTTCGCTGGACGACGTGCACGAGCCCGCTGTTCGTTCATCCATCGACGCCCTGATCGCGCACCACGCAACGCTCGGCTTCACCTTCTGCGGCAGCCGCGCCGTCGGATGGGCCACGCCGGAGGCCGATTACGACGGCTTCGTCCACGTCACGCGGGAGCACTACCGCTCGCTCGGGGTCGAGGGAACGCAGGTCCTCGTGTTCGCGGAGGACGAGACCCCGAAGCGGGTGATCGGGGACTTCAGCCTCTTCTCGGACGAGGTGCTCGAGGAGGCGCTCCGGTCGCCGCTCGACATCGATCACTGGCCCTGGGTGGACGCCGTGGTGGTGGCCGACAAGGACGGCACGCTCACGCGATGGCGGGACGAGCTCGCCGCGTTTCCCGAGGAGACGCGCCGCGAGCGGGCCATGCACCGCTACATCGCTCTCGCGATCGCGCTCCACTACGCCATCAGCGACGACGTGCGCGGCTTCGAGATGGACCGCCAGATCAACCTGCACCGCGCGGCTCTGGCCGCGGTCCATCTCTGGTTCACACTCCGCGGCCGCTGGGCTCCCCCGCTCAGGTGGCTCACGCGGGAGATCGAGCGCCTCGAGATCCGCCCGGACACCCGGGCCGTTCTCGAGGGGGCCGTTCTCAACCCTTCGATCGAGATGCTCACGCACGTTCGCGATCACATGAAGAGCGACATGCGCCACTCCGGAATCCCCGAAGTGGACGACTTGCGCCGGGAATTCTTCAAGACGTTCCTGCCGGAACGCCGCGCCGCGGTCTACCGCGACAGCCACCTCTAGGAGGATTCGTGTACCGATCTCTGCTCGCCGCACTCACCGTGGCCGCCCTGCTCTCGGGCGAGGCCGCGGCCGCCACGACAACCGCCAAGACCACGACGACGACCAAGACGGCCACGAAGAAGACCGCGGCGGCCATGCCCGGGCGCTTCTACACGGGCAAGCCCAACGCCGAGAAGTTCCGCCAGCTCTCGACCCATGAGCTGGACCTCGCGCGCGCCGATCTCAAGCGGCTGCTCGACGTGAAGGGAAAGCGGACGATCCAGAACACGCTCGTCCCCTACAGCAGCCTGTCACTGCACGCGGACAACGCGGGAAGCTGGGCGGGGCTCATGGAATCGGTGCATCCGGACTCGACCTACCGCTCCACCGCCGAGGCGATGAGCCAGGACGCGAGCAGGTTCTTCACCCAGCTCGGCCTCAACCGGGGGGTGTACGACGCCATCCGGGCCGTGGACGTGAGCACGGCGGACCCCACGACCAAGTACTTCGTCGAGAAGACCCTCCGCGACTTCCGCCTCGCCGGCGTCGACAAGGACGAGGCGACCCGGAAGCAGATCCAGGACATCCAGGAGGAGCTGGTTCTCGTGTCGCAGGAGTTCGATCGGAACATCCGAAACGACTCCCGCACCATCAAGGTCACGGCGGCGGAGCTCGACGGCGTGCCCGAGGACTTCATGAAGTCCCATCCGCCGGGACCGGATGGCAAGATCACGCTCTCGATCGAGTACCCCGATCGCTTTCCCGTGGCGACCTACGCGAAGAACGGGGACGTGCGGCGTCGCCTCCAATTCGAGGCGATGAACCGCGCGTATCCCGCGAACATGACCGTGCTCGACTCGATGCTGGCGAAGCGCTACCGCCTCGCGCACCTGCTCGGCTATCCGAACTGGGCCGACTACATCACCGCGAACAAGATGATCCAGAACGGCACGAACGCGGCCCAGTTCATCGACCGGATCGGCAAGCTCACGCGCGATCAGAGCCAGCGCGAGTACGAGGTCTATCTCAAGCGCAAGCAGGAGGACGTGCCGGGCGCGACCCAGGTCGATCGCTGGGAGGCTCGCTACTACGAGCAGCTCATCCGGAAGCGCGACTACAGCTTCGATCCGAGCGCCGCGCGCCCCTACTTCCCCTTCGAGGGCGTGAGGAAGGGCGTTCTCGCCGTGACGGCGAAGCTCTATGGCGTGAGCTACAAGCGCATTCCCAGCCCCGACGTATGGGACCCGAGCGTCGAGGCTTACGAGATCTACGACGGGAAGAAGCTCCTCGGCCGCTTCTTCTTCGATCTGCACCCCCGTGCCGGAAAGTTCAACCATGCGGCTCAATTCGGCATCCGGACGGGCGTCCAGGGGACCCAGCTTCCCGAAGCCTGCCTCGTCTGCAATCTCCCCGGCGGCCTGAAGGGCGACCCCGGGCTCATGGAGCATGACGACGTGGTGACCTTCTTTCACGAGTTCGGCCACCTGCTCCACTCGATCTTCGCCGGACACCAGCGCTGGGCGCCGCTCGCGGGCATCTCGACCGAGCAGGACTTCGTCGAGGCTCCTTCCCAGATGCTCGAGGAGTGGGCCTGGGATCCGGCGGTGCTCCAGACATTCGCGAAGCACTACCGGACGGGCGCGCCGATCCCGGCGGAGATGGTCGAGAACCTGCGCAAGGCGAGCGTCTTCGGACGGGCGATCGACAACGCCTACCAAGCCGACTTCGCCGCGCTCTCGCTCAATCTCTACAACCGCGATCCCGCGCAGGTGAACTCGGACTCGCTCGCCGTGGCCTACGACCGGGCGTTCGTGCCCTTCCCACCGTTCCCCGACACGCACTGGCAGGTTTCCTTCGGGCACCTGGACGGCTACTCGGCGGTCTACTACACGTATCTCTGGTCGCTCGTGATCGCGAAGGACATGTTCACGAAGTTCGACCGCGAGCACCTGCTCGCGCCTGGCGTCGCGACGCGGTATCGGAAGGTCGTTTTGGAGCCCGGCGGAACCAAGCCGGCCGCCGAGCTGGTGCACGACTTCCTGGGACGGGATTTCCAGTACGACGCCTACGAGGCGTGGCTGGCGGGGAAGAACTAGGGCTGACGGGGAGGGGCTACCGCTTCGCGCTTCGCTCGACTCGCAGTGGAGTGAGGACTTCCTTCTCGAACCGCGGCCCGTCGAAGGCCTTGTCCAGGTACGGGAGGAGCACTTCCTCCGTCGTCTGGAAGTGCGCGGTCACGAGACTGAGAGCGCTGTAGCAGAGGTGCATCAGCTTGCCTGCGGGAGCGCCGGCGGAGACGGCCTTCTCCAGCGCCTGACAGCGCCGCTGGACGAGCTGGTACTCGAACCGGGGCGCCTCGGTGAGCCGCGAGCCCTCGCCGGCGGCCCAGTCGGCCGCGGGATAGAGCGTGT
>JAEHDN010000072.1 GCA_016880395.1 Candidatus Eiseniibacteriota bacterium | reverse complement strand
GTAGGAGCTACGCCGTTGAATGAAAATAATATAAGAATTTTAGTTGCAGATGATGAGCCCGAGTTGCTGGAATTAATTTGCGAAATGCTGGAAACAGCTGATTATCAAACTTTCAAAGCGAATGATGGCATGGCCCTGCGCGTCCTCGGGCTCGAAACCTCCTGCGACGACACCGGCGCAGCCATCCTCGATGACGGCCGGCTGATCGCCCACGTTGTCGAGTCGCAGGACGTCCACGTCATCTACGGCGGCGTCGTTCCCGAGCTCGCCTCCCGCGCCCACATCACGCTTCTTCCCCGCGTGCTCGAGACCACCCTCGACCGTGCGGGCGCTTCGCTCGCGTCGATCGACGCGGTGGCCGCGACGATCGGGCCAGGCCTCGTCGGCTCGCTCCTCGTCGGGCTCGAGTTCGCCAAGGGCCTCGCCATGGCCCGCGGCATCCCGTTCGTCGGCGTGAACCACGTGGAGGCGCACCTGGTTTCGCCCGGGCTGGAGCACGACCTACCGTATCCCTTCCTGGGCATGGTTGCGTCGGGAGGCCACACCGAGATCTACCATGTGCCTCGCCCAGGCACGGCGAGGCGCCTCGGCTCGACGCGCGACGACGCGGCGGGGGAAGCCTTCGACAAGGTGGGGAAGCTTCTCGGCCTCCCGTACCCCGGAGGACCCCACGTGGACCGGCTCGCGCGCGAGGGGAATCCCGCGGCGTTCGACTTCCCGGTGGCGCGGCTCGAGCGCGGAACCCTCGACGTGAGCATGAGCGGGCTCAAGACCGCGGTGAAGCTCCACGTGGAGCGCGAGCCTCGGCCGCTCTCCGACCGCACCGTGCGCGACATCGCCGCCTCGGCGGAGCGCGCCATTGTCACGGCGCTGGTCGAGCGGCTCGAGGAAGCCCTCGAGCGATTTCCCTCCACCGCCCTCGCGATCTCGGGCGGATGCGCATGCAACACGCGCCTGCGCGACGAGGCGGCGCGGATCGCCGGCGCGCGCGGGATCCCGGCGCTCGTCCCCTCGCCCGCGTTCTGCAGGGACAACGGGGCGATGATCGCCTACGCGGGATGGCTCTCGCTCGAGCGCGGCGAGACGACCCCGCTCACCGCAAACGCGGTTCCCAATCTGGACTCGTTCCCGGGCTGAGGCGGCCGCGTAGCCATACGCAGGATCCGGAGCCTGCAAGCTACTGGAGCCCAGCCGTTTAGAACGATCGCCGAACCCGTGCGCGCCCTCGCACCCGTTCCCGTTCCCGCTTAAGAATCCCCCCCGCTGCGTCGATTAATTCCAAGAGCCGGACCAACTTCCACGCAATCGAGTCGACCTTGGCCATCGGGAGCGGCAACGTGAACCAGTCGGCATCGCCGGATATTGCGCGCATCATCATCATCGAGGACGAGCCGCGCCTTCGAACGATTCTCCAGATGCAGCTCGAGACCGCGAAGGACGCGCGGTACGAGGTCACGACCTATCCCGACGGGCTGCGGGGGCTCGAGGCGGTGAAGCACGAGCCGCCGGACCTCATCCTGCTCGACGTGATGATGCCGGGGATGGACGGGTACGACGTGTGCAAGCGGCTCAAAGCCGACCCGCTCACGAGCCGGATCCCGATCATCTTCCTGACCGCCAAGACGACCCTGGACGACCGCCTGCAGGGCCTCGAGTCCTTCGCCGACGATTACGTGACGAAGCCGTGGGACCGGAACGAGCTCCTCTTCCGCGTGCGCAACCAGCTCAAGACACGCCGCGCGCAGCTCCAGTCGAATCCGCTGACCGGGCTTCCCGGCAACGTGCTGATCGAGACGGAGCTGAACCGCCGGATCGCGGCCAGGGAAAAGTTCGCGTTCCTCCATCTCGACCTCGACTACTTCAAGGCCTTCAACGACTACTACGGCTACGCGCGTGGCGATGTCCTGATCCGCTTCACAGCGTCCCTGCTCCACGACGTGATCGAGCGTCTGGGGGGCGACGGGGACTTCGTCGGACACATCGGCGGCGACGACTTCGTCATCATCACCGTCCCCGACCGGTCGATGCCGATCGCGGAGGCGGTTCGCGCCGAATTCGTGAAGAGGATCCGCGATCAGTACGATCCCGCGGACCGCGAGCGCGGCTCCATCACGGTCCACTCGAGCCGCCAGGGCGGCGTCCAGACCTTCGACATCATGAGCGTGACGATCCTCGTCGTCACGAACGTCTCGCGCGACATCCAGCACAGCGCGCAGGTCTCCGACGTCGCGAAGGAGCTGAAGAAGATCGGCAAGGCGGAGCGAGGCAGCTCGATCGTGCCGGACCGCCGCTCCGACGGCACGCTCATCGTGCCGGCCCGGAAGGAAGGCGCGGAGGGAGCATGAGTCCCGCGGACGGCGGCCCGGGCGCCCGGCGTCCGGGGCAGGGGCTCCTCGGGAGCCTGGGGAGCCTCGCGTTCGGCCTGCGCGCCGCCTACGACCCGACGGGCCTGGTCGCCGCCGTCGCCGATCACGTGCTCGACATCTCGCGCGGGGACGCGTTCGTGCTCCTCCTCCTCGACTACGAGACGGGCGAGCTGGCAGGGGATCGCTTCGAGCGGGGGCGCGTCGGGTCGACCGGCCGGTCGCACATCGTCGCCTCCCCGTCCGGGTTCCTCGGGCGCGTGCTCCGGCGCGAGACCATCGTCGTCGTCGAAGACGCCGGGGGCTCCGGCGCGACCGAGATCAAGTGGTCCGGGGCGCCCCTCCGGACCCTCGTTGGCATCCCGGTGGTGGTCGGGACCTCGCTCCTCGGTGTGGCCGTGATCGGCTATCGGGGCGACTTCGCGCTCTCCGACCGGCGCCGCCGGGCGCTCCTCTTCCTCTCGGACCAGATCGGGCTCGCCGTGGATCGCATCCGTACGCGCGCCGAGCTGGACACGACGAGGAAGCAGCTCGAGGAGTCCGTTCTCGCCCTTCGCCGTGTGGACGAAGCCAAGTCGGACCTCATCTCGATCGTGTCGCACGAGCTGCGCACCCCGCTCACCGCGATCAAGGCCTACACCGAGACGCTGCTCGACAACCTGGGCAGCCCCACCTTCACGATGCAGGAGAAGTTCCTCCAGATCGTGAACGAGGAGTGCGACCGGCTGTCGCGGATCGTGAACGACGTCCTCGACCTGAGCCGGATGGAGTCGGGGCGGCGGCGTCTCAAGGCGGAGCCGATCGAGCTCTCGCGCCTCCTCGAGGAGGTGGAGCCGACCATCCTGCCGGATCTGCTCCACAAGAGTGCCCGCATCCAGTACGACCTCGCGCCCGACCTGCCGCGCCTCGAGGCCGATCCCGACCTCATCAAGCAGGTGCTCGTGAACCTCATCTCGAACGCCGCCAAGTTCACGCGCCCCGGCACCGACGTGATGGTGCGCGCGAGCCGCTACGGCGAGCGGATGGTGGTCGCGGTGGAGGATCACGGCAAGGGCATCTCGGGCGACAAGCTGGCCCGCGTGTTCGAGCGCTTCTACCGGATCGAGGACGACGGCATGGAGCGCGTCCACGGGACCGGCCTGGGTCTGGCCATCGTGAAGAGCGTGGTCGAGCTGCACGGGGGGGCGGTCCGCGTCGAGAGCGTCGTCGGCGAGGGGAGCCGGTTCCTGATCGACCTGCCACTCCGCCAGCAGCGCTTCCGCCAGCTCATGCGCTCCATCGGGCCCTTCTTCGAGCGCGCTGAGCTCAAGCTCCTGCTCCAGGGGTGCGTCGGGATGGTAGCCGAGGTCATGGAGGCGCGGATCGTCTCGTTCATGTTCTTCGACGAGGACGGGAAGGAGCTCCTCATCCGCGCGGCGCACGGGCTGGATCCGGAGACGGTAGCGAATGCCCGCGTGCAGCTCGGCGACTCCATCGCCGGCTGGGTGGCGCACACGTCGGAGGATCTGTGTGTCGAGGACGTGGAGGCGGATCGTCGTTTCCGGCGCATGAACCATCCGCAGTACGAGACGAAGTCGCTGCTCTGCGTGCCGCTCCGGGTCGGCGGCGACACGGTGGGCGTCATCAACGTGAACAACAAGACGACGGGCGCCTCGTTCGATCCGGACGACCTGAGTCTCCTGGTCGCGATCGCGCGGCGGGTCGGCGTGGTGCTCGACCGGGTGCGGACCCAGGGGGCGTCCGCCGACGTCTCGACCGTGCTGGCCACGCTCCGCGCCATCGTCCGCGCCCGGCGCATGAGCCTCCTCCCGAGCTCGCGGGGGGTGTTCAAGATCGCGATCGATCTGGGGCGGCGCCTGCGGCTCGACGAGGCGGAGCTCGAGGTCCTCGGCTACGTCGCGCGCGTCCACGACGTGGGCATGCTCACGCTCGGGGAGGCCGCGCTCGGGAGCTCGCGCCGCTGGACCGAAGCCGAGCACCAGCAGGTCGAGGCCCATCCGCAGGCCGGCGTGCAGATCCTGAAGCCCATCGAGTTCGCGTCCAAGGTGAACCACCTGATCCTGAGCCATCACGAGCACTTCGACGGCTCCGGTTATCCACGAGGGCTCCGCGGCGAGGAGATCCCGCTCGGAGCGAGAATCCTCGCGGCGCTCGACGCCTACGAGGCCATGACCGCGGGCAGGCCCTACCGCGACCCGTTCACCCCCGCCGAGGCCCTGGACGAGCTCCAGCGCTGCTCGGGCACGCAGTTCGACCCCCGTGTCGTGGATGAGCTCGGACGCCTCCTGACCGAAACCGGGGAGACGGCAGCGGGCGCCCGGGCGGCCGGATCCGGCCGTGGAGGCGCCCCGCGCGGCCATGCGAGGGATCGCGATGCCGTCCGCTGAGCTGATCGCGCTCCTCGCGGCGTCCGCGGCGCTCCTCGTCGAGGAGGTCCGGCTCCGCCGCGTTCGCCGACGCGAGGGGCGCTCGCTCCGGAACGCATACGAGGTCGTGCGCGACCGGAACGAGCAGCTCACGCAGGCCGCGGACGAGATGGGGCGCCTCTACCGCAACCAGCTCCTCACGAGCCGCAAGCAGTCGGCGCGACTCAAGAAGGTGCTCGAGACGGCGACCTCGATCAGCTCCGACCTGGCGCTCGACAAGGTCCTCCACCAGATCGTGCACGCGGTGCAGGAGGCCGTGGGCTTCCGGATCGTGCTCCTCCGCGTGCTCGACGAGCGCACGCAGCGCTTCGAGGCGCGCGCGTTCGCGGGGCTCGATCGCGAGGCCATCGACAAGCTCGAGCGTCACGGTGTTCCGCGGAGCGACTTCGAGAGCTGGCTCCGGGACGAGTTCCGCGTGAGCCGCTCCTACTTCATCAGCCACAAGGTGAAATTCTGGCCGGAGGGGGACGACGAGGGGTACACCCCCGACCTCGGCGAGCGCCGGGAAGGGGAGTGGCACCAGGACGACGTGCTCTTCGTGCCGCTCCTCCACAAGGACGGCTCGGTGGTGGGATACCTCTCCCTGGACGATCCCGCCGACCGGCGTGTGCCGTCGCGCGAGGTGATCGAGACCGCGGAGATCCTCGCCGCGCACGCCGTGGTCGCGCTCCAGAACGCGAGCCTCTACGAGCAGCTCGGCGAGAGCATGCGGCAGCTCGAGGAGGCGACGGAGAGGGCGGAGGAGCTGAACGATCTCAAGTCCTCGTTCGTCTCCATCGTGTCGCACGAGCTCAGGACACCACTCACGACGATCCGGAGCTATGTGGAGGCCCTTCTCGAGCACGTGGGTGGAAGCAACGTCCAGGCGCAGGAGAAGTTCCTGCACGTGGTGGACGAGGCGAGCCGGAAGCTGGAGCGGCTGATCGACTCGATCCTCGAGCTGTCGCAGCTCGAATCGGGGCGTTTCCGCATGAACCGCGAGCCGATGAACGTGCCCGAGCTGATCGACGAGTGCATCGGTCTCCTCCGGCCGTCCGCGGAGGAGAAGGGCATCACGCTCGGCGCGGAGCCGGTGCGGCGCGATCTGATCGTCGAGGCGGACCGTAACCTCCTGCGCCGCGTGCTCCTCAACCTGGGCAGCAACGCCATCAAGTTCACTCCGGACGGCGGGCGCGTGACGTTCCGGGCGCAGCCGTCGGAACAGTTCGTCCGCCTCACGGTGGAGGACACGGGCGTCGGAATTCCGCCCGAGGAGCTGACCAAGGTTTTCGACAAGTTCTACCAGGTCGACGGCTCGCTCGCGCGCGAGTACCCGGGTGTGGGGCTCGGACTCTCGGTGGCGAAGAGCATCGTCGAGTGGCACGGCGGCGAGATCGAGGCCCAGAGCGAGCCGGGGCGGGGCTCCCGTTTCGTGGTCGTCCTCCCGGCCACGCCCGGCGACGCGGGGGTGATCACCCACGCGAGCTGGTCACCGGGGCGCTCCATGTCCGAGCACCTGACGAGGCTCACGGTCGAGATGGTGGCGGAGATCATGAATGCTCGGATCGCATCCCTCATGCTCGTCGACGAGGAGCGGGACGAGCTCTACATCAAGGCCGCGCGCGGGCTCCGCGAGGAGGTCGTCTGCGGGACGCGCATCCGGATGGGGGACTCGATCGCCGGGTGGGTGGCGCAGCACGGCACGCCGCTCCTCGTCACCAACGTCGAGGAGGACCCGCGCTTCGGGAGCCGCGAGAACAGCCATCAGTACGAGACGAAATCGCTCCTCTCGGTGCCGGTCAAGGTCGAGGGCCGCGTGGTGGGAGTCATCAACATCAACAACAAGATCTCCTGCACGCCCTTCACCGAGGACGACAAGGCGCTCCTCACGTCGCTCTCGGAGCGGGTGGGACGAGCCTGGCGCCATGCGGCGGAGCACGACGAGACCGGGGAGAAGGTGGAGCAGGCTTCCCGCGCGCTCGCTGCCATCATCGACAATGCGCGGCGGAGCCGCCTCAAGCTCACGTCGGGGTCCATGGCTACGCGGGCCACCGCGGTGGCCCGGCGGCTGGGCCTGAGCGAGGAGGAGATCCAGGCGATCGCCTTCGTGGCCAGCATCCACGACGTGGGCATGGCCCACATCGGCCCTCCCGTGCTCCACGAGCCCGGCAAGCTCGGCCCTGAGGCGTGGGCGCAGGTGGCGCAGCATCCGGCGCGCACGGTCGAGATCCTGAAACCGATCGAGTTCGAGGAGAAGGTGACCGAATGCATTCTGGCACACCACGAGCGGATGGACGGCCGAGGGTATCCGCGGGGCCTCCAGGGAAGCGAGATCCCGCTCGGCGCGAAGATCATCGCGGTGGTGGACGCGTACGAGTCGATGACCGCCGGGCGCCCGTACCGGCAGGCGATGCCGCAGGTGGATGCGATCCGGGAGATCCGGCGCTGCTCGGGCTCGCAGTTCGACCCCAAGGTCGTGGATACGTTCTGCCAAGTCCTTGCGGCGGAAGAGAATGGCAAGCTCGTTCGGGCTCCAGAAGCTGCTTGAACGGCCGATACAACCCTTGATGTACACAAGGAGGTGAGTGGGATGTCGAAGGGCAAGATCCTGGTAGTGGATGATGAGATCTACATCGTCCACATCTTGGATTTCAGTCTGGGCATGGAAGGGTACGAGGTCATCACGGCCCTGGACGGCGAGCAGGCGCTCGAGCGCCTCAAGGCCGAGAAGCCGGACCTCGTGGTCCTCGACATCATGATGCCCAAGCTCGACGGCTACGAGGTCTGCAAGGCGATCAAGTCGAACGCCGCGACCAAGGGCACGCCCGTGATCCTCCTCTCCGCCAAGGGGCGGAACGTGGACCAGAAGATGGGATTCGACGTGGGCGCCGACGACTACATCACCAAGCCCTTCAGCCCGCGGAAGCTCGTGGAGCGGATCAACCAGCTCCTCGGCCAGGCCATCTCGGAGCGCCCAGCCTCCTCGGCCTAGCCTCGTTCGCACGCGCGCCGCGTCCACCGCCGCAGCGTGCGCCCCGCGCGCACCACCCCCGCGATCGTCCCGGTGCTACCATGCGCGCGCGATGCGCCTCATCCGCGTGGCCGTTCCGGTCCCCATCGACGACACCTTCGTCTACGAGTTCCCCGGCGACGAAACTCCGGAGCCGGGTCTCCGCGTGCTCGTTCCCTTCGGACGACGTCGCCTCTGGGGCACCGTCATGGCGGAGGAGCTGGTGCGTCCGGCGCGGGCGATCCGCCCCATTGCGGGGATCCCCGAGCCCAGGCTCACGCTCACGCCTGAGCTGATCGATCTTTGCCGGTGGGTGGCCGACTACTATGCGGCCCCGCTCGGCGAGGTACTCCACGCGGCGGCCCCCTCGCCGGCCGCGCTCAAGCGGCGCGCGGTAGCCGAATCCCCGGAGGAAGAGCGGGGATGGCATGCGTCCGCGCCCCCCGCGCGCACGGAGCTGAACGAGGACCAGGCGGCCGCGCTCGACGAGCTCGAGCGCTCGCTCGGGGAGCGAGCCTTCCGCCCGTTCCTCCTCCATGGCGTGACCGGGAGCGGCAAGACCGCGGTCTACATGCACGCCGCGCTCACCGCCATTCGCCAGCGGGGCCAGGCGCTGATCCTCGTGCCGGAGATCGCGCTCTCGCCGCAGGCCCTCGATTCGTTCCGCCAGGGCGGGATCGAGCGCGTCGCCCTCTATCACAGCACGCTCCGCCCCCGCGAGCGCGCCGACGTGTGGCGCCGCGCGGCCGAGGGATCGCTCGATCTCGTCGTCGGCACGCGCTCGGCGGTCTTCCTCCCCTTCCGGGACCTCCGGCTGATCGCGGTGGACGAGGAGCAGGACGGCGCGTACAAGCAGGAGGATTCGCCGCGCTATCACGCACGCGATGTGGCGCTCGTGCGCGCGAAGCGCCTCGGCGCGACGCTGGTCCTCGCGTCGGCGACGCCGAGCCTCGAGAGCTACGCCAAGGCGGCCTCGGGGGCGACCACGCTCCTGCGCCTGCCGCGGCGCGTGGACGGCCGTCCGCTCGCCACGGTGCGGGTGGCCGATCTCCGGATCCGCGCCCGCGCCGGCGCCTCGGCCGGCCGGGAGGCGAGCCCGCCGGAGACGCGGCGCGCGGCGACGGCCTCGTGGGCCGGCGAGGCTCCTCCCGCGGCGCCCTCGTCGTCCTATCTCACGCCCGCGCTCCTCACGGCCATGGAGCGCACGCTCGTCCGGGGCGAGCAGGGAATCCTCTTCCTGAACCGCCGCGGACACTCGACCGTGCTCCAGTGCCGCGGCTGCGGCTCGGTCGCGGCCTGCACGCGGTGCGACGTGTCGCTCACGGTGCACGCCGAGGATCAGACGCTCCGCTGTCACTACTGCGGCGCGGTGCGCCCGCTCCTGCCGTCCTGCCGCGAGTGCGGGGCGTCGAATCTCTGGCTCGGGGGTGTGGGCATCCAGAAGATCGAGCGCGAGGTGGCGCGCCTCTTCCCGCACGCGCGGATCGCACGGCTCGATCTGGATGCGGTGCGCCGTCGCGGCGCCGCCGGAGCGATCCTCCGGTCGTTCCGTCAGGGGGACACCGATTTCCTGCTCGGCACGCAGATGGTGACGAAGGGGTTCGATTTTCCCGGCGTCACGCTGGTCGGGATCATCGTCGCAGACCTGCAGCTCTTCCTTCCCGACTTCCGCGCGGCGGAGCGGACGTTCCAGCTCCTGACGCAGGTCGCGGGCCGTGCGGGCCGGGGGAAGAGTCCGGGGGAGGTCATCATGCAGTCCTACAATCCGGACCATCCCGCGCTCCGGTGCGCGGCCGACCAGGACTACGAGGCCTTCTTCGCGCTCGAGTCCGCGGAGCGGCGGGAGCTCGGCTACCCGCCGTACGGGCACCTCGTGGAGATCGAGGTCCGCGGAGCGGTGCTGGAGCGGGTCACCGAGGGCGCCCAGCGCGTCCGGAAGGCGCTCGCCCGGATCGAGCCGAGGGTCGAGATCCTGGGGCCGGCACCGAAGGCGATTTCCCGCATCCAAGACAAGGAACGCTGGCACCTGCTGCTGCGAAGCAACTCCCGAAAGTCCTTGCGGGAGCATCTGAAACGGGCAATTCCGGCCCTCCGGGACATGAAGCTCCCGGGCGTGCTGGTCGCCGTGGATGTCGACCCGAGGCAGCTCCTGTAGCCACAAGCTCTTGACACGCCGCCCCCCTGTGCTTGAATCCCGGGTCGTGGGCGTTGGGAACGAGCCGCCCCATTACCGGGTATGTAGCGTTATGGAGGCATTCATGAAAGGTTTCGTCCCCGTTCGCGGGCGTTGGAGCGGCGCGCTCGCCGCCGGCATCACCGTGCTCCTCGTGGCCTCACCGGCGCTCGCCGGCGTGAACTTCACGAGCGGCAAGGTCTACATCCAGCAGAAGGTCTACGACAAGGCGGCCCACTATCTCGAGTTGGCCCGCAAGGAGGAGCCGGACAACACGCAGGTCTACTCGCTCCTCGGCGTCGCCCGCGCGCAGCTTCGCCAGTACGCCTCCGCTGGCGCCGTATTCCAGCTCGGTACCAAGGTCGCCACCGACAAGAAGGACAAGAAGCGCCAGGAGGAGATAGAGCAGAACCGGAAGGCGCTCTACGCCCAGCTCTTCAACCAGGGCATCGGCGCGCTCAACCGCGCGGGCAAGATCGCGCAGGAAGACGCGCGCACCACGGATGCCGGGACACCCCAGGCGGGGATCGAGAAGGAGCGGGGCGAGCCCAGGGACTTCAGCCGCTACACGGAAGGCGGCAAGACCCAGGAGTTCTGGTACTACCCGGAACAGTCGATCACCTACTACTTCGCCCAGGGCTCGGATCCGGTGCAGATGCCCTACCAGCCGTTCAAGCTTCCGGCGGAGGCCAACGTGGCCGTGACCGACACGACCGTCTTCCCGGCGTATACGGGTGGATCGGCCGTCGCGGAGGCGGCTTACGACTTCGAGCTGGCGATGCTCGTCGATCCGACGAACGCCGACACGTTCAAGAACCTGAGCTACACGTTCGACATCCTCGGACGCCCGGACGACTCCATTCGTGCGGCGCAGCGCGGGCTCGCGCTCAAGCCGGGCGATGACCAGCTGACGCGCAACCTGCGCGTGGCGGCGATGGGGCGCGGCAACCGGCTCTACGGCAGCGGCCGCTTCCTCGAGGCGATCCCGGCCTACCGGGCGGCGATGGCCTTCGACACGGTCGGCACGATCCAGTACCTCTCCCTGATCGCGGAGTCGTATCAGAAGGGCGCTCCGAGCGAGGGCCCGACCCGCTCCGCGCTCCTCGACAGCGCGTCCACCGTCTACATGGAGGTATACAACCGTGCGCCGAAGGATTCCGCGGGCACGGCCGTGCGCGAGAACGCGATCTACAACGCCGCGATCATCCAGCTCAATCTAGAGAACACGAAGAAGGGCGTCGATATCCTGAACCAGGGAGTGGCGGCCTTCCCGAACAACAAGGATCTCCTCGTCCTCCAGGGCCAGACCAAGTACCAGGCCGGGGATATGGACGGGGCGGTCGCGGCGATGCGCAAGGCGATCGAGATCGATCCCAAGGAGAAGGACGCGCACCAGGTTCTCTTCTCGGCCCTGAACAAGCTGAACAAGCGGGACGAGTCGGTGGCGGAGTACACGATCTACAAGGCCCTGAGCGAGGGAAAGCCCCGAACCGGATCCCAGGTCAAGGTCTGGGTGGACTCGGCCAAGAACCGGCTGCCGCCGAACCAGCAGCTCACGAAGACCGCGACCGCCCAGGGTTACCCCGAGGAGGTCCGTACCTTCACAGACGGGGAGAAGATTCTCGAGAGCTGGTTCTATTGGACCAAGGGCAAGTCGATCACGTTCCTCGAGGGTCAGGTCTTCTCCCAGGCATCCTTCCCTCCGGCCAGGAATTGATCCACGGGTCGTCTCGGGCGCGCCGCGGCGCACCCGAGATTGACCTTGACATATGGTCCGATGGGCCGATAAATTCTTATTAGTACCGACCCGGGGGCACGAGAGCGCGTACCCAACGCTCCTCGCCGCACCCCTGTACCGGATCGCAAGGGGCAACGCGATCCGAGTCAGGCCGCCACCTGATTCTCATTCCTTCGAAGAACCGATCCCCCAAGATCCTGAGGGCCTTCGTTCGCTAGGTCACGTTATGTCCCGCCCACCAACCCAAGTCAGGCGCCGCGCCGCGGATGCGTCGTCCGCGCCGACCACCACCGAGGAGTCACAAAGGGAAATGGAGCAGCAGACAGAAAGCCCACCCGCCGTGGCGACAGGCTCCCAGGCCTCGCCCAAGGGGCTCGACATCATCCAGCTCAAGGGCCGCACCATTGCGGAGCTCATGGAGCTGGCGCACTCGCTCGGCATCCAAGGTACGAGCGGACTGAGAAAGCAGGAGCTGATCTTCAAGATCCTCGAGGGCCAGACCGAGAAGAACGGTCTGATCTTCGCCGAGGGGGTGCTGGAGATCCTTTCCGAGGGATACGGCTTCCTCCGGTCCCCCGACTACAACTACCTGCCGGGGCCGGACGACATCTACGTCTCGCCCTCGCAGATCAAGCGGTTCGACCTGCGCACCGGAGACACGGTCTCCGGGCAGGTTCGCCCGCCCAAGGACGGGGAGCGCTACTTCGCCCTGTTGCGGGTCGAGGCGGTCAATTTCGAGAGCCCGGAGGTCGCGAAGGACAAGATCCTCTTCGACAACCTGACCCCGCTCTATCCGCAAGAGAAGCTGCGGCTCGAGTTCAAGGGGGAGGACATGTCGACCCGGATCATGGATCTCCTCACGCCGATCGGGAAGGGGCAGCGCGGTCTGATCGTGTCGCCGCCGCGGGCCGGAAAGACGGTGCTCCTCCAGAAGGTCGCGAACGCGATCACGGAGAACCACCCGGAGGTGATGCTCATCGTGCTCCTTATCGACGAGCGTCCCGAGGAGGTCACCGACATGGAGCGGTCCGTGAAGGGGGAGGTCGTCTCCTCCACCTTCGACGAGCCGGCCGAGCGCCACGTGCAGGTCGCGGACATGGTCATCGAGAAGGCCAAGCGTCTGGTGGAGCACAACCGTGACGTCGTGATCCTCCTCGACTCGATCACGCGCCTCGCCCGTGCGCACAACACGGTGGTGCCGCACTCGGGCAAGATCCTGTCGGGCGGCGTGGACGCGAACGCGCTCCAGAAACCAAAGCGATTCTTCGGGGCGGCTCGCAACATCGAAAACGGTGGAAGCCTCACGATCATGGCCACGGCCCTGATCGAGACCGGCAGCCGCATGGACGACGTGATCTTCGAGGAGTTCAAGGGAACGGGCAACATGGAGGTCATCCTCGACCGCAAGCTCGCCGACAAGCGGATCTTCCCGGCCATCGACATCAACCGGTCGGGCACCCGCAAGGAAGAGCTGCTCATGACGGGCGAGGAGCTGAACAAGGTCTGGATCCTCCGCAAGTTCCTGAACGAGCTGAACCCGATGGAGGCGATGGAATTCCTCATCGGCAAGATGAGCCAGACGAAGACGAACAAGAAGTTCCTCGCGATGATGAACACCTGATAGGAGAACGGAGCATTCCGATGAAAAAGGGCATCCATCCCGGCTACTACAACACCAAGATCATCTGCGCGTGCGGCAACGTGATCGAGACACGCGCCACGGTCAAGGAAGCTCTCCACGTGGAGATCTGCTCGATGTGCCACCCGTTCTTCACGGGCAAGCAGAAGCTCGTGGACACCGCCGGCCGCATCGAGCGGTTCCGCCGCAAGTACGGGATCAAAGAGCAGAATCCAGCCGGCGCTCCTTCCGCCTAGCGCCGGCCCCCGGTCTCGAGCGAAATCATCCGGATGCCGGACCGCTACGCCCCGATCGGGGGTCAGGCTGTCATCGAGGGGGTCATGATGCGGTCGCCGAAGCGCGTGGCGACCGCCGTGCGCCTTCCCGACGGCCGGATCCAGGTGAAGACGCGCGACTACGTATCCGTCTCGCGCCGTTACCCGATCCTCGGTTTCCCCATCCTGCGCGGGGCCGTGGTGCTCGTGGAGTCTCTGCGGATCGGCGTGGAGGCGCTCGCCTTCTCGGCCGAGGTCGCCGTGGACGAGGACAAGGACAAGCCGAAGTCCGAGCGGCGCTACGGCAGCCTCGGGCTGGGAATGGGCTTCACGGTGATCTTCTCCTTCGCCGCCGCGTTCGGGATCTTCTTCTACCTTCCGCTCAAGCTGACCGACCTCACCGGAGTCCGGGACCCGCTCGCCTACAACCTGATCGACGGCGGCATCCGGCTCGCCTTCTTCCTGCTCTACATCACCGCGATCGGCTACTGGCGGGACATGCAGCGCGTCTTCCAGTACCACGGGGCCGAGCACAAGACGATCCATAATCTGGAGGCGGGGGAGGACCTGACCCCCGAGATCGCCGACCGGATGAGCCGTTTCCATCCGCGCTGTGGCACGAGCTTCCTCTTCCTGGTCGTCATCGTGAGCTTCATCGTGTTCGCGTTCCTCGGCCGCCCCGACACGATCGGCGCTCGGGCGCTCCGCTTCGCGCTGATCCCCGTCATCGCGGGGATCTCCTTCGAGATCATCCGCTTCGCCGGCGCGCACTACGACCGCCCCTGGGTTCGCTGGATGAGCGAGCCGGGACTCCTCCTCCAGCGCCTCACCACGCGCGAGCCGAGCCGCGACATGCTCGAGGTCGCGATCGCCGCGCTCCGCGCGGTCCTCTGAGCCGGCCCTCGTCCCGTGCGTGACGCCCTGGAGAAGGCGAAGGCCCGCTTCGAGGAGCTGACCGCGCGCCTCGCCGATCCCGCCGTCGCGGTCGATCCCGCCGAGCTGCGCAAGGTGAGCAAGGAGCGGAGCTCGCTCGAGGCGCTCGTGGTCGCCGCCCGCCGCTACGACGAGGTGCTCCAGCGCATCGCCGAGGACACCGCTCTCGTCCGCAACGAGAAGGATCCCGAGCTGGTCGCGATGGCGCGCGCCGAGATTGAGGAGATGGATGCCGAGCGCACGCGGCTCGAGGCCGAGCTGCCGAAGCTGCTCCTGCCGCCGGATCCGCTCGACCACAAGAACGTGATCGTCGAGATCCGGGCCGGGACCGGCGGGGACGAGGCCGCGCTCTTCGCGGCCGAGATCCTGCGCCTGTACATGAAGTACGCCGAGCGGCACGGATGGCGCCCCGAGGTCCTCTCGACGAGCGCCTCGAGCGGCGGCGGCACGAAGGAAGCGATCCTGTCGATCAGCGGGAACGGGGCCTACAGCCGCCTCAAGTACGAGAGCGGCGTGCACCGTGTCCAGCGCGTTCCGGAGACCGAAGCGAGCGGCCGCATCCACACCTCCGCGATCACGGTGGCGGTGCTCCCCGAAGCGGAAGAGGTCGACGTGGAGATCAAGCCGTCGGATCTCCAGATCGACGTCTTCCGGTCCTCGGGCCCGGGCGGGCAGAGCGTGAACACCGCGGACTCCGCCGTGCGCATCCGCCACCTGCCCACCGGCATCGTCGTGCAGTGCCAGGACGAGCGCTCCCAGCTCAAGAACAAGGCGAAGGCGCTCAAGGTGCTCCGCGCGCGGCTCCTCGACCTCGAGATCCAGGAGCAGGAGCGGAAGCTCGCCGCGACGCGGAAGTCGATGGTGTCGAGCGGCGACCGGAGCGCCAAGATCCGCACGTACAACTTTCCGCAGGGACGCGTCACCGACCATCGCATCGGACTCACGCTGTACCGCCTCCAGGACGTGCTCGAGGGTGACATCGACGAGCTGGTCGACGGGCTTTTCACCGCCGAGCAGGCTGAGCGGCTGGCGGCGTCCGGAACGGCCACCTGAGGTGACGACCGGCGCCGAGCCGGCTTTGACCGTGTCTCTGCATCCCGACTCCGAGCCCCTCACCCGGGGCGGGGCCCTCACCCGGGCCCGCGAGCGCCTCGCCCGCGCCGCCGTCCACGCGCCCGACCGCGAGGCGGAGTGGCTCCTCCTCCATGCGCTCGGCATTCCGGCCGCGGCGTTTTGGTCGGAGCCCCGCGCCCCGATCGATCCGGAACGCTGGGCCCTCCTCGATGCGCTCCTCGCGCGCAGGGAGCGCCGCGAGCCGATCCAGCTCCTCCTCGGAGAGGTCCCGTTCCACGGCGCCTCGCTCGTCGTGGAGCCGGGCGTCTTCGTGCCCCGCCCCGAGACCGAGGCGCTGGTCGAGGCGCTGCTCGAGGCCATCCGGGAGCGCCTGGCCGTCCGGGAGGGCCGCCTCCTCGACTGGGGCACCGGCACCGGCGCGATCGCGGTGGCGGTCGCGAAGGCGCTTCCGACGTGGCGCGCCGTGGCGGCAGACCGATCCGATCGGGCGCGCTCGCTCGCGGGCCGGAACGCAGCCCGGAACGGGGTCGGAAACCGCGTCCAGGTGATCGAGGCGGATCTCGGCGCTCCCGAGCCCGCGGCGATCGCGGGGGCGCCTTTCGATGTGGTCGTTTCCAACCCCCCGTACGTCCGACGGGGCGACATCGCGGGGCTGATGCCCGAGGTGCGCGACCACGACCCGCTCGAAGCGCTTGACGGGGGAGCGGACGGACTCGATGCTTTTCGTTCCCTGGCACGGGGCATGCCCGCGTGGCTCCGCGCCGGTGGGCTCCTAGCGCTGGAGATTGGCGCCGATCAGGCCGATAACGTCATGGGGATCCTTTCGGTTCCCATCCAGGACGCGCGGGTCCTGCCCGACCGGGCAGGGCTGCCGCGAATCATCATCGGCACGATGCGAGGCGGGATAGCATGAAGATCGACCAGGAGCGCGCGCGGGTCACGGACAGCGAGGTCACGGCAACGGGCATGGATGAGATCCGGGTACTGGGCGGCTACCGGCTCCAGGGCAAGGTCGCGGCGGGAGGGTCGAAGAACGCGACCCTGCCCCTTCTCGCGGCGACGCTCCTGGCCCCGGGGACGTACCGCTTCACGAACGTCCCCGAGCTGAAGGACGTCTCCACCATGCTGGAGATGCTCTCCCGCTTCGGAATCAAGAGTCACCGCACCGGCACGCACGACCTCACGGTCGACTCGACCGGTTCGCACAACGCCGAGGCGCCGTACGAGCTGGTGAAGACAATGCGCGCCTCGATCTACGTGCTCGGCCCGCTCCTCGCGCGCTACGGCGAGGCCCGCGTGTCCCTCCCGGGCGGCTGCGCCTGGGGGCCGCGCCCGGTGGATCTCCACATCCGCTCGATGGAGCAGCTCGGCGCCGAGGTCGACATCGACCACGGCTACATCGTCGCGCGCGCGCCGAACGGCCTCCGCGGCGGCAACATCTCGTTCGACGTGTCGAGTGTCGGAGCGACCGGCAATCTCCTGATGGCCGCGGCGACCGCCGCCGGTCGGACCACCGTCGAGAACGCTGCGTGCGAGCCCGAGATCCAGGCGCTCTGCGAATTCCTGGTCTCCATGGGCGCGCGCATTACCGGCATCTGCCGGCCGCAGCTCGTCATCGAAGGCGTGCCCGAGCTCCATCCCGCGGACGCGCCGATGATTCCCGACCGGATCGAGGTTGGCACGCTGCTCGTGGCCGCCGCGATCACGGGCGGGGACGTCGAGGTGACAGGCGTGGACCCGACCCACCTCGGCGCAACCCTCTCGAAGCTCGAGGCCGCAGGCTCCTCGATCGAGGTGGCGCCGGACTCGGTCCGGATCCGCGCGCCCGAGCGGCCGGAGCCGATCTCCGTCACGACGAGGCCGTTCCCCGGCTTTCCCACGGACATGCAGGCCCAGTTCATGGCTCTCCTCTCGGTGGGCAACGGCGCCAGCACGATCGTCGACACCATCTATCACGACCGCTTCACGCACGTGGCCGAGCTGATGCGCCTCGGCGCCGACATCCGCCTCGAGGGGAACACGGCCCACGTGCGCGGCCTCCCCGCGCTGAGCGGCGCGCCGGTCATGGCGACCGATCTCCGCGCCTCGGCGGCGCTGATCCTGGCCGGGCTCGTCGCGGGCGGGGAGACCCGGGTGTCGCGCGTGTACCACCTCGACCGCGGGTACGAGCGGCTCGAGCAGAAGCTCCAGGCGCTCGGAGCATCGATCCGCCGCGTCAAGGCCTGACGGCCGCCCCATCGATCGCATGCGCCCCGTCGTCATCGGCACCGCGGGGCACATCGACCACGGCAAGACCGCGCTCGTCCGCCGCCTATCGGGCATCGACACCGATCGCCTGAAGGAGGAGAAGGAGCGCGGGATCTCGATCGATCTCGGCTTCGCGCACCTCGCGCTGCCCTCCGGGCGGCGGGTCGCGCTCGTGGACGTGCCGGGGCACGAGCGCTTCGTGAAGAACATGCTCGCCGGCGCGACCGGCATCGACCTCGTCCTCCTCGTCATCGCGGCGGACGAGGGAGTGATGCCTCAGACGCGCGAGCACCTCGCCATCGTGGATCTGCTCGGCGTGCGGGACGGCGTGATCGCCCTCACGAAGAGCGATCTCGTCGCCCCC
>JAEHDN010000071.1 GCA_016880395.1 Candidatus Eiseniibacteriota bacterium | reverse complement strand
TCGAGCCTGTCGATCCGCCTCGATCGTCGAGCCCGCCCGAGGACAGCCTCAACTTCGCCGAGGAGGCCCTGAACCGATCGAGCCGTCGCGCGGAGTCGCGCGCTCTGTACCGCAGCGTGCTGTGGGGTGGCGGAGCCCTGGCCGGTGTGGCGCTCCTCGCCGTGTCCGTCTGGATGGCGATGGCGCACCGCGAGCCCGTGGACGAGCCTCGAGCCCTCGCTCCTCCGCCTGGCTCGGCCGTTGCAGACAGCGGTGCGGGTGTCACGGCGAGCGTGGCCGCGCCGGACTCGACGCCCGCGACAGGGACCTCGGCCCAGGTCGGAGCCGCCCCGCAGGGCCAGACGCCCCCGGCCCTCAAGACGCCGGCCCCGCTCGCGGGAAAGGCGCCGGCGGGCTCTCCGCCCGCCAAGATGCTGGCACCGCTCACCGGCTCGGCGGCCAAGGCCTCGACGCAGCCCGTCGCCAAGACCGCCGCGTCCGCCGCGGCGAAGACAGGCGCCTCCACCACAGCGACGAAGACCCCGTTCACCGCTGGAACGAAGTCCTCGCCGTCGCCGGCGACTGCCTCCCAGCCCGCCGCACCCGAAAGCGCATCCAGCCCAGCTCCTCCGCGGCGTGGCCCTCCGACTCCCGAGGAAGGATTCGAGCCCGTCGTCGATGCGCCTGCCGACAAGGCGGTGTGGTCCCAGTCGGACTTCGCGACTCCTCCGACCCAGCGACGGCCCGCGGGATCGGCGACGCGCCCACCCGTCCTGGTCGCGCCCACACCGGCCCCATCGACGCCGGCGCCGGAATCGGATAGCGGCCCGATCGGCCGGCTCCACCTCGCAACCGTTCAGGCTCAGGAGGCGCGCGATCTCGCCGCGCTCCGGAAGATCAAGACGTCGTGGAAGGGCTATCTCCGGACGGCCCTGGGCTCGGAGCGCGAGCGATCGAAGCGCGAGCTGGCGGACTGCCTCTACGCGATCCAGGAGCTCACCGGCCGCGACGCCGACCGGCGCGAGGCCCTCACCGCCTACCGCGAGTACGTGCTCCACGCTCCGGCGGGCGGAGCCGACACGCGCACCGTGAGCCGGATGCGCCATCTCGAGGACGTTCTCAGCGACTCGCAGTAGAGCCCTCGCCGGCAGGGTCAGCCGCCCCGCCGATTGACGCCCCTCCCGAGGACCCCTAGGCTCGTTCCCAATTCCATGGATCGCACCGAATCAGACGGGCCGCGGCCGCGGCGTCCCTCCCGGCCTCGCCCCGTCAAACAGACCCCGCTCGGCAAGCCCCGCGCCGTGCCCCCCCCACATCCGTGGTGGGAATGGCGTCCATCGTGGGCTCCTCCGGGGACCCTCCGCTGGCTCGTCTTCCTGGCCCTGGTCGCCCTCTGCTTCCTGGGGTACGACTGGTTCCGACTCTCCTCGATCGGCTCCTCGCGATACGTGGGGCAGGGATGGAAATTCCCGACGTGCGTGTACGCCGACTGGAAGGACTTCCGGGCCGGGGACCTGCTCTCCTCGTCCACACTCCAGCGGCTCCTCGCCCGGGCGCATTACCAGCGCATCGTCAAGCGCCCGACCGACCCGGGGAGGTACCGGGTCAACGGCCCGGTCTTCGAGATCTACATGCGCGCGTTCACGTATCCCGACCGCGTGGAGCATGGCTCGCCGGTGACGGTGCGGCTCCAGAACGGCCGCGTCGAATCGCTCGGCAACGGATTCGGAACGGCGGAGGGGCGCGGACTCCTGCGCATCGACCCGGAGCTGCTCGGCGAGTTTGCCGATCCCGCGCGCGAGCGGCGGAGCTACGTGCCGCTGTCCAGGCTGCCGCGGCATCTCGTGCTCGCGACGATCGCGAGCGAGGACCGTCGCTTCTACCATCACTGGGGCCTCGATCTGCTCGGCATGGGTCGTGCGACCATGCGGAACGTGGCGGCGCGCACGGTCGTCGAGGGAGGGAGCACCATCACCCAGCAGCTCGTGAAGAACCTCTTCCTCTCGCACGAGCGGAGCTTCTGGAGGAAGTTCCACGAGGCGTTCCTGGCCGTCCTCGTCGAGCTGCGCTACTCGAAGGACCAGATCCTCGAGTTCTATCTCAACCAGATCTACCTCGGGCAGCGTGGGTCGTGGAGCGTGTGCGGCGTCGAGGAGGCATCGCTCTACTACTTCAACAAGCACGTGCAGGAGCTGACCGTGCCCGAGGCGGCGCTCCTCGTCGGGATCATTCCAGCGCCGAACAGGATCTCGCCCTACCGCGATCCCGAGGCCGCGATCGCGCGGCGGAACGAGGTCCTCCAGGACATGGTGGAGGCAGGGTACATCTCGAAGCAGGACGCGCGGCGCTACCGCCGCACCCAGCAGCGATTCGCGGCCAGCCCGCCGCCCGCCACGCTCGCCCCCTACTTCGTGGACTACGTGCGGGAGACCCTCTCCAAGGACATTCCCGAGAGCGAGCTGAGCGGGCGCGGGTTCACGATCTTCACGACCCTCGACTCCGGGCTGCAGGAGGAAGGGGAGAAGATCCTGAGAAATGGCGTGCGCGACGCGGACTGGAGATCGCCGTCGGGCGGCGCGGAGCGCGATCCCGCGCAAGGGGCTCTCCTCGCGATCGAGCCCTCGACGGGCAACATCCGCGCGATGATCGGCGGCCGGAGCTACGCGGAGAGCCCGTTCAACCGCGCGGTCGATTCGCGGCGCCAACCGGGCTCAGCCTTCAAGCCCTTCGTGTACGTCACCGCGCTCGACTCGTACTACTCCGGCCGGCGTCCGCTCCTGACCGCCGCCACCGTCCTCGAGGATATGCCCGACACGTTCCAGACGGATCTCGGTCCCTGGGCTCCGCGCAACTTCGAGAACTCCTACGCGGGCCGGGTCACCGTGGCGCGCGCGCTCGCGCGGTCCCTCAATGTGGCCACGGTGCACCTGGCC
>JAEHDN010000070.1 GCA_016880395.1 Candidatus Eiseniibacteriota bacterium | reverse complement strand
GGCCGCGTTCCTCCTCTGGCGGGGGCGGCTCTACGATTCGCGGTGGATGCTCTGGATCCTGATGCTGAGCGTGCCCTTCCCCTACATCGCCAACACCGCCGGGTGGATCACCGCGGAGGTCGGACGCCAGCCCTGGCTCGTGTACGGTTTGATGCGCACGCTCGAGGGGTACTCGACCAACGTCTCCGCCGGGAACGGGCTCTTCACCCTGATCGGCTTCATGGGCATGTACACGGTCCTCGGCATCCTCTTCCTCTTCCTGGTGCGGCGCGAGCTGGAGCACGGGCCGACGCCGTCGCACGCGCCCGGCGACGTTCCTCCCGCACCCGGGGTGAGGTGAGCCATGGAAACCCTCTGGTTCTGCCTCGTGGCTGTGATGATCGCGCTCTACGTCGTGTTCGACGGCTTCGATCTCGGCGCCGGCATCGTGCAGGCGTGGGTCGCCCGCACTTCGGAGGAGCGCCGCACCGTGCTGCGCACGATCGGGCCGGTGTGGGACGGGAACGAGGTCTGGCTCCTGGCCGGAGGTGGAACCCTCTTCTTCGCGTTCCCGACCCTCTACGCGGCGAGCTTCAGCGGCTTCTACCTGCCGCTCATGATGGTGCTCTGGCTCCTCATCCTGCGGGGATGCTCGATCGAGTTTCGCGACCACATCCGGAACGACGCGTGGCGGCCGTTCTGGGACGGCGTGTTCCGCCTTTCGAGCAGCCTCCTCGTGATCGTGTTCGGCGCGGCGCTCGGGAACGTGGTCCGGGGCGTGGCCTTCGACGAGATGGGGCGCTTCTTCGCGCCTCTCTGGGTCGATTTCCGCCCGGGAACGGAGGCCGGGATCCTGGACGGCTACACGATCCTGGTCGGGCTCACCGCGTACGCCGCCCTCGCGATGCACGGGGCGCTCTGGCTCGCGCACAAGACGGGCGACCCGGTCGCGGGAAGGGCGCGCAGGGTCGTGCGCGTCGCATGGATCGGCACCGCGGTTCTGACGGTCGCGATCACTATTTGGACGATGAAGCTCCAGCCGCTCGTGCCGGCGAACCTCGCGCGCTGGCCCCTCGGCGCCCTGTTCCCCGCGCTCGCGGTGGCCGGGCTCGTCCTGGTCTGGCTCTTCAACGCGCGAGGCAAGACGGGCAAGGCGTTCCTCGCCTCGTGTGCATACCTGATCGGGATGCTCACGAGCGCCGCGTTCGGCATCTATCCCTACGTGCTCCCCAGTATCCTCGATCCCGCGCGAGGGCTCACCATCATGAACGCCGCCGCCCCCGAGTCGGGACTCAAGATCGGGCTCGTGTGGTGGTCGATCGGCATGACCCTCGCGGCGGGCTACGTCATCTTCGTCTACCGGCATTTCGCGGGACGTGTGAGCCCGGAGGGGGCCGATGAGGGATATGGTGGAGCGTGACCCGGAGCCGGGCGGCGCCGCGGCCGAGGGCGGCGCGGCCGAGGGCCCTACCCTTCGCGATCGCTATCGCGGCACCCTGCTCGGCCTCGCGGTCGGGAACGAGCTCGGGCTACCTGTCGAGTTCCTGAGCGCGGCGGAGATCCGCCGCCTCCATCCGCGCGGCATCCGCGACATCGATCCCGGGGAGATGAACCTCCCCTGGGACGACGACCTCGCGCAGGCTGTGATCCTGGCCGAGGCGATCCTAAAGAACGACACGCTCGGGCACGAGGATCTCGCCGCGCGCCTCCTCGACTGGTTCGAGTCGAATGGCCGGGGCATGGGCGCGCAGACCCGCGCCGTGCTCCAGGCGTTGAAGCGCGGCATGCTCCCCTCGGAAGCGGCGAAGCACGTGTGGGAGCGCCATGGAGGAACGCCGGCCGGGAACGGCGCCGTGATGCGCTGCCCGCCGGTCGCCATGCGCTGGCCGCGGGACACGGCGAGGCTCTACCGGGAGACCGAGGCCAGCGCGCGCGTGACCCACCACGATCCCCGGTGCGCCTGGTCCGCGTTCGCCATCAACCTCGCGGTGGCGGAGGCGCTGAACGGCCGGGTCGCGTCGATCGCCGCGATCGGCGAGGCGCTGGACCGGATCGAGGCCGGCCCCCACACGCTGCAGGCGGTTCGGATCGTCTCCGGGCGGGGGCTCGAACGGCTCCAGCTCGACGGAACCGACATCGGCTTCACGCTGAAGGCCATGCAGGTCGGACTCTGGTGCCTCGAGCATGCGGAGAGCTTCGAGGAATCGTTGATCGCGGTCATCCAGGCGGGGGGCGACACGGACACGAACGGCGCGGTGGCGGGAGCGGTGCTCGGCGCGATCCACGGCGCGGGGGCCATCCCGGAGCGCTGGATCGCAGGAGTGCCGCGCGCGGAGCGGTTGATCGAGCTGGCGGACCGGCTGCTCGAGCGGGCGGAGGGGGAGGCAAAGGCGGGCTAGTTCGTCGCCGTCCTACCTCAGCTCTTCATCCACATTGAGTAACGAGCTGTCACGGAGGGCCTTGTAGTGGAGGCTCTCGTTCGATTCGAAGGCGATTCTTAGAATTCCCCTATACTCAGGACCGTCAACCCCGTCGACGACCGCGCCCCAGCGGTCCCCCTTGCGCGCGGAATACGCGAGCCTCCCGCCATCGGGACTGTACACGAGCGAACGATAGCCGATGGCATCGTAGGCTGTCCCCTCCTCACCTGATCGCACAACGAATCGACTCCCCCCGCGCACGGCCCCAAACGCGAACTCGTTCCCATCGGGGCTGAAGGTCAGGCTGCCGCGAAGCACGTGGTCATACCTCCCCACTTCATTGCCATCGAGGATCACGAAGGCCATTCCTCGCTCCATCCCCACGTACGCAAAGTGACTTCCGTCATGGCTGAAGGCGAGTTCCCCACCCAGAGATCTGAACTTCCGCCCTTCGGCTCCATCCAAGATCGTGAAGCACTCTTCCCCCTGGAACGCAATGTAGGCGACGTGCCCCCCCTTCTGACTGAGCGTGATGGAGCCGCGGGGCACGAAGTCGTACTGTTTGCCGTCTCGACCATCGACCACGACCACCTGCTTGGAATCAGGTAGCGCCGCGTAATGCACCACATGGCGACCATCAGACGTAAACATGGGGGTGCCGACAGCACGGTAACGCCTCCCCTCCTCGCCATCGACCACTACGAACCATTGACCCTTCTGCAGCACGACGTAGGCGGTCCGGTCCTGGCTCAACACGAGACTCGTGTCCGGAATGAACTCGTAGACTTGACCCCTCTTGCCATCGATGATCGCGACCTCCGCCTTCCCGTCGATCGCCGTGTACCCGAACCGCTTACCGGTCGGGCTGAAGCAGACATTGCCTTTGGTTATGAATTCGAATCCATCTCCGCCTCGTCGACCGTCGATCACAACGGACCACGTGTCTCCAGACTTGGCGGCGAACGCGAAGTGGGCGCCATCGTCGCTGAAGACCGGAGAGTGGGCACTGTCGTAGGGCCCACCGACCTCATCTCCATCGATCACTGCGTACAGCGCGCCGTTCCTGGCGCCGAAGTATGCGAACCGCTTACTGCTGGAGCTGAAGTGGAAATCGCTGACCATATCGTATGGAGGAAGAGGTGTTCCGTCGACAACGACCGAGACCTGTCCGCCGAGTCTCCGCGTGTAGGCAAGTCGTCTGCTATCCAGGCTTGTTCCGAGAAATGTCATCGTCGAATCGATATGGCCGATCACCTGTTCGCGAACCGACCGCGCCGGTGCCTGGGAGCGCTGCCGGGGCTGCCCTGGGCCGGGAGTCGCACTTCCGTCGAACGGCACTCCCATGCTCATCCCCATCGCAAGCAGGACTGCAATCGCGAGCACGCGGATCCCGAAATGCATCGGACAAACGCGATCGTCAATCCGAGATTGCGCCAGGTCGACACGTAGCATCCCGCCTCCTGATGGACTCGTTGCATCGATAGAGCGCAGGTCGGATCAGGGAGCCCAGCAGTGGCCCGTCCCTTGGCCGCATGCCGGGGCTACGGAAGGCACGGCCGCATGGCTTGGGGCAAGCCCTCCAGGGGAAAAACGCCCTCGGGACATCTCGACGCACAAGAAAAGTGGGGCCAGCCGAAGCTACCCCGAGCCCCTACTCGTGCCTCAGCGCGTCGATGGGATGCAGGCGTGAGGCGCGCACCGCGGGTAGGAGACCGAAGCCGATTCCCACCGCCGAGCAGAACACCAGTCCGATGACGGCCCATTCCATGGGCACGTGCGCGTCGAAGTGGGCGAAGAAGGCCACCAGGTTCCCCATGCCGAACCCGGCCAGCACGCCGATCACCCCGCCGATATTGCAGAGAATCACCGCCTCCAGCAGGAACTGACCGAGGATGCTCCTGCGGCGCGCGCCGAGCGCCTTCCGGATCCCGATCTCACGGGTGCGCTCCGTGACCGCGACCAGCATGATGTTCATGATGCCGATCCCCGCCACGACGAGCGCGATGATGCCGATGACGAAGGCGGCGAGCTTCACCCCCATGCTCATCTTGTTGAACTGCGTGATGAGGCTCGTCGAGTTGAAGAACTCGAAGTTGTCCTCCTGGGCCGGCTTCAGTCCGCGGTCGCGCCGCAGCACCTGGCGCGTCTCCTCGATGGCGTCCTCCAGGAGCTCAGGCGTCTTCGAGCGGACCGTGATGTTCACCGAGCGAGGGAAGCCGTCCCTCCCCACCAGCCCGTAGGTGTTCACGAACGTCGTGACCGGGATCAGCACGTAGGTGTCGAAGCTGCCGCCGAAGGCCGACTTCTTCTCATCGAAGACTCCGACCACCTCGTAGATCCGGCCGTCGACCCGGATCTTCTTCCCGATCGGATCGGTGTACGGAAAGAACTTCTGGCCGAGCGCGTAGCCGATGACGGCCACCTTCCGGGCCCCCTTGATGTCGATCGGGGAGAGGTTCCGGCCAACGCCGACGTAGTGGGTGTTGTTGGGCGGATACTCGGGGGTGCCGCCGCAGATCGAAATGTTGGGATTGCTCGTGATCCCCTTGTAGCTCGCGGTGAATCCGAAGTCCCAGATCTCCGATCCCACGAGGTCCGCCGTCTGCACGTAGTCGCGGATCGCCTGCGCGTTCGCGAGCGTGAGCGGCGGGCGTTGCATCGCCTTCCGCCGCTGCGCCTGCGAGGCGAAGCCGCCCGCGGGCCACTTCTGGACCTGGAAGGTCTGCGCGCCGAGCACGCTCATCTCGTGCTCCATCGTCCCCTGCACCACCGAGATCGCGGTCATCACGGCGATGATCGATGCCACGCCGGCGATGATTCCGACCAGGGTCAGCACCGAGCGGAGCTTGTTGCTGACGAGAGCCCGGAAGCACATGCGAAGCGTGTCGACGAAATGAAGCACGGGAGCCCTCCCTATTCGTAGCGCAGCGACTCGATGGGGTCGAGCGACGCGCCCCGGTAGGCGGGCACGATGCCCGCGAGCACGCCGACCGCGATCGAGACCACGACCGCGATGACGAGGATCGGGATCGAGAGGCTGGCCGGCATGACGGTGGCGTTGATCACCGCCGTGAGGAGCGCGGCGAGCACGATGCCGATGGCCCCACCCATGAGGCAGATGGAGGAGGACTCGAGCAGGAACTGGTAGAGGATGCTCCGGCGGGTCGCCCCGATCGCCTTGCGGACTCCGATCTCGCGGGTCCGCTCCGTGACCGACACGAACATGATGTTCATCACGCCGACCGCGCCCACGAAGAGGGAGATGCTCGTCACGATCAGGCCGACCAGGAGCACGATGCCCATCGTGTTGTTGAAGGTGCCCACGAGGGTGTCGAGCTTGTTGATGGAGAAATTGTCGAGCTCCGTCGGACGGAGCTTCCGGACCGCGCGCATGTGCCCCTTCACCTCGTACTCGAGGTCCGCGAGCGCCTCCTGCGACGGCGCCTTCACCGCGATGTTGACCTCCTCGCGCCCGTGATTCCCGCCGAACGCGCTCACGTACGACGTGATCGGGATGAAGATCTGGCGGTCGAAGTTCGGGCCGCCCATGAAGCTGCCTCCCTGCTTCTCCATCAGGCCGATCACGCGGAAATCGGTGCGCCCGATCTTGATGACCTTGTGGAGCGGGCTCACGGTTCCGAACAGACCCTTGGCGATCTCGGTGCCGATCACGCAGACGTCCTTCCGGTAGCGCACGTCGTACGCCATGAGGAACCGGCCGGACTGCGGCTGCGCGCTACCGAGGCGGGTCTGTTACTCGGTGGTGCCGATGACGAACACCCCATCCATGGTCTCGTTCCGGTACTTCACGGGGCTGGGCCCGCTCATGGTGGGGTTGACGACCGCGCGCCCGCGGAGCTTGTCCTCGAGCGCGGCGGCCTCACGGAGATCGAGGTTGGGGCGGTTCCGGAACGCGAAGAAGTTGTTCATGTTGACCCACGGCATGCGGGACACGTAGATGACGTCCGCGCCCACGCTCGCGAAGCTCTCGCGGAACTTGTTCTGGAGGCCGTTGGCCGCGGTCATGGTGACGACCACCGCGACGATCCCGATCACGACCCCCAGGGTCGTGAGGATGCCGCGCGCCTTGTTGGCGCGGATCGCGAGCAGCGCGATATGGAACGACTCGCGCAGAGCGAGCCGGTTGCTCATGTTATCCCTGCGATCCTTCCGGGCGCTCGCGCTCGGGCTTCTTCGTGTTGTCCACGTTCACCATGGCGCCGTTGTCCAGATCCTTGGAGATCGCGCGGTAGCTGCCCGTGACGATCTCGTCCCCCTCCTTCAGCCCGTCGATGACCTCGATCAGATCCTCGCCCTGAATCCCGGTCTTCACCTGCTTCGCGACCGCCTTGCCCTTCTCGACGCAGAACACCACCTCGACGAACCCGTCCTTGTCGGCCTTGTAGCGCCCCTCCACGTCCTGGCGCTTCTCGCCTTTCATCGTCAGCTGGTCCACGCTCCGGGCCGCGACGCTCTGGAGGGGTACGCTGAGCGCGTTGTCGTTCACCTTGGTGGTGATGTTCGCGCTTGCGGTCATGCCCGGGCGGAGCGTCTTCGGCGGATTCAGGATCGTGATCTTGATCTCGAATTCGGTCTTCTGCTCGGTCGTGCCGGCGCCCTGCGACAAGGCGCTGCTCCCGATCTCGGAGACAACCCCCTTCAGCGACTGGCCGGGCAGCGCGTCGACGTCGATGTCGGCCTCCTGGCCGAGCGCGATCGACATGATGTCGTTCTCGTCCACGTTGACCTGCGCCTCCATGGCCGAGAGGTCCGCCACCGTGAGGATGACGTCCTTCTGGAACTGGGAGCCGAGCGCGATCTCGCCGGCCTCCTTGTTGAGAGCGCTGATCGTCCCCGACATGGGGGCATAGATCGTGGTCTTGGACAGATCGTCGCGGGCCTGCTTCAGCGCGGCCCTGCTCTGCGCGACCTGGTCCATGGTCGACTTGTAGCGCGCGACCTCGACCTGGTACTCGGCCTGCTTCGCCTCGAACGAGGACTGCGACTCGAGGCCCGTGGCCACCATCTGCTTCGAGCGCTTGTACTCGTTCTCGGCGCGGGTCTTGTTCTCGGCGACGAGGCTCGCGTTGGCCTCGGCGGCGCTCACGGCGGCAACGGCACTCTCGACCGCGGCGAGATAGCGCTCCCGCGCGAGGCTCACAAGGAGCGTCCCCTTGTTGACCCACTGCCCCTCCACGATCGGCAGCTTCTCGATCTTGCCGCTGACGTCGGCGCTGATCTCGACCTGCGTCTTCGGCTGGATCTTCCCCGTGGCGCTCACCCGCTGCACGATCTTCTGACGGGCGACCTTGGCGGTCTGCACGACCGGGACCTTCCCGCCCTTGCCCTTGAGGGCCATGCCGGTCACCACCGCGGCCAACAGCACGATGCCGCCGATGATCAGGAGGGTCCTCCGCTTCCTGGCCCAGGCGAACTTCTTGCTCATGGCCCTGCGACCTCCATTTTCTTGATGTCCATCGATTTAGGGTAACCCCGACCCCAGCAGATCAACTACGGGCGGAACGGACCCTGGGTTTCGCTTGGCTCGCGGGGGAGCGATGCGGAGCGGCGGCCGGAGGGGCCGGGGGTTCGTCGTCCTGCTGGTCTCGCGGGTGTTCGGCCGGAGTTTAACGCCGTCCGGTCGGAGATGCCAGTGGGCGCGTCACGAGCCGCTGGCCCCCTGAGTACCTTGGATATACCCTGGAACCACATGGTTGGACACCGCATCCGGGAGGCCCCTATGACCGATCAACGGTACGACATCATCGTGGTTGGCGCGCGATGCGCCGGCTCCCCGACCGCCATGCTCCTCGCGAGGAAGGGGTACCGGGTCCTCGTCGTCGACAAGGCCTCGTTCCCGAGCGACACCCTCTCCACGCATCTCATCCATCCCCCAGGCGTCGACGCCATGAAGCGCTGGGGGGTCCTCGATCAGGTCGTCGCGACCGGCTGCCCTCCCATTGACACGTATGCGCTCGATTTCGGGCCTTTCGTGCTCGTCGGCTCGCCGGGCACGCCCGAGTCCCCGGTCGCCTACGGACCGAGGCGGACCGTGCTCGACAAGATCCTCGTCGACGCCGCGGCGGACGCGGGCGCCGACGTGCGCGAGGAGTTCACGGTCGACGAGATCCTGATGGACGAGGGGCGCGTCACGGGAATTCGCGGCCACGACAAGGGAGGCGAGAGCGTCGTCGATCGCGCCCGCGTTGTCGTGGGAGCGGATGGGCGACACTCGCTCCTGGCCAAGACGGTCGCACCCGAGTCCTATCATGAGAAGCCGCCGCTCCTCTGCGGGTACTACTCGTACTTCAGCGGCATGGACGTGCGCCGCTTCGAGACGTACGTCCGGAACTACCGAGGGTTCGCCGCGTGGCCGACCAATGACGGCCTGACGCTCGTGGTGGGAGGCTGGCCCTACCGGGAATTCGAGGCCAACAAGTCGGACGTCGAAGGGAACTGGATGAAGATGCTCGACCAGGAGCCCTCGTTCGCCGCGCGCGTGCGCGCCGGGAAGCGGGAGGACAAGTTCTACGGCACGCCCGTACCGAACTACTTCCGAAAGCCCTATGGCCCCGGTTGGGCGTTGGTGGGTGACGCCGGATACAACAAGGACTACATCACCGCGTTCGGGATCACGGACGCGTTTCTGCAGGCGGAGATGGTCGCGACCGCGCTCGACGAATGGCTCTTGGGGGCCAGGTACGACGAGGTCATGGGGGGCTACCAGAAGGCCCGCGATGATCGCGCGATTCCCTTCTACGAGTTCACGACCCAGATCGCGACGCAGGATCCGCTGCCACCCCAGCTCCAGCAGCTCTTCCAGGCCATGGCGGGAAATCAGGAGGCGATGGACGCCTTCGCCCGCATGAACGCGGAGGTGCTGTCGCCGGCGGAGTTCTTCTCGGAGGAGAGTATCGGGCGGATCATGGCCGCCGCGGGCGGCGCGGCGGGGCGGCCGGCATGAGATCGGCGGCGGGTTCCACCGCGGTGATCCGGGGGCGAGGCGCCTGCCTCACCAGATCTTGATGCGGCGCTCCGGGGGAAGATAGTACGCGTCGCCCGGCTTGACGTCAGGGAACGCGGCGTACCAGCCGTCGTCGTTGCGGACCACGCCGTTCACGCGGTACTCGCCAGGGCTGTGCTCGTTCGAGAGCACACGCTGCCGCATGGCCGCGTCGGTCGTCTTGTAGCGCCAGTACTGGGCGTAGGCGAGGTAGAAGCGCTGATCGCCGGTCCGTCCGTCGAGGACCGGCGCCTTCTTCCCCTGGAGCGACAGCTCGTACGCGCGGTGTGCGATGCGGACTCCGGCCAGGTCCGCGAGGTTCTCGCCGAGCGTCAGGTGTCCGTTGACGTGGAGTCCCGGTAGCGGCTCGTAGGTGTCGTACTGGGCCGCGAGCGCTTCGGCGCGCTCGTCGAACTTCTTCCGATCGTCCGCGGTCCACCACATCCGCAGCGTCCCGTGCCCGTCGTACTTCGAGCCCTGGTCGTCGAACCCGTGGCTGATCTCGTGGCCGATGGTGCACCCGATCGAGCCGTAGTTCACCGCGTCGTCCGCGGCCGGATCGAAGAAGGGTGGCTGCAGGATGCCCGCGGGAAACACGATCTCGTTCGCCACCGGCTCGTAGTACGCGTTCACGGTCGGCGGGGTCATGATCCACTCGCTCCGATCGACCACCTGGTCGATCCGTTTGAGCCGACGTTCCCACTCGAACGCGCTCGTATTCTTGATGCTCGCCACGAGATCCGCGCGGTCGATGCGGAGCGCGGAGTAATCGCGCCATCGGCTCGGGTACCCGATCTTGACCGTGAATGCGCTGAGCTTCTTCAGAGCCTGGCGCTTGGTGTCAGGCGACATCCAGTCGAGACGCTCGAGCGAGGCGCGGCACGCCTCGAGGAGATTCTGAACGAGCGCATCGACGCGCGCCTTGGAATCGGGAGGGAAATACTCCCGGACAAAGATCTTGCCGAGCGCCTCCCCCATCTGACGGTCGACCATCCGCGCGGCTCGCGCCGGCCGAGGCAGCTGGCGGCTCCGCCCCTGGAGCGCGGTGCCGAACATCGCGAAGTTGGCGTCGTCGACGTCCTTCGGCAGGTAGTCGGCGAACGCGTGCAGGTAGTGGACGGCCAGATAGTCCCGCCAGACCTCGACGGGAGTCGCCGCGAAGAGCTGTGCGAGCCTGGGGAAGGCGCTCGCCTCCCCCACGATCACCACGCGCTCGCCGGACCGGGTGCGCTCCCGAATGCCGGCCGCCTCGAGGTACGCTCGCCAGGGATATCCAGGGGACGCCTCGACCAGCTTGGAGATCGGCATCGGGTTGTAGGTCCTGTCCGCGTCGCGGCGATCGGCGGCAGGCCAGTGGACCGTCGCGATGTCGCGCTCGAGCGAGTAGACCGCCGCCGCGTGCTGCGCCGGGTCCTTCCGGCCCGCAAAGTCCAGCATCCGGGCGAGGTAGTCCTGATAGGCCTTGCGCGCCGCCTCGAGCGATGGATCGTCCTTCAGGTAGTAATCGCGGTCCGGCAGCCCCAGCCCCGACTCTGACAGGCGGACCGTGTAGGAATCGGGGTTCTTGTCGTCCACAAGGATCCGCATCTCGAACGGACCGTCGAGGTGGAGCCCCTGGTCGCCCAGCGCGCGCGCCACGTCCTCGGGCGTTGCGAGCGCGTCGATGCGCGCGAGATCGCCGGCCGCGGGCTTCAATCCCGCCGCCTCGATCTGCGTCGTGTCCATGAACACGTCGTAGAGGTCCCGGATCTTCCGCTCCTCCTCCGTGAGGTTCGCCCGGGTGTGGAGCTTCGCGAAGATCGAGGTGAGCCTGTCATCGTTCCGCCGAATGATGTCGAGGAACGCGCCGGTCCCGGACCGGTCGGGCGGGATCACCGCCGTCTTCAGCCAGGCGCCGTTCGCGTAGGTGTAGAAGTCGCGCCCGGGCGCCACGGTCGGGTCGATGTAGCCGAGCTCGAGGCCCCACGGCTCGATCTGTGGCGCGGGCCGGGCAGGGGCGGCGATGGCGCCCGAGCCGGAGCCGAGGATGGCGACGAGAGCCGGAGCGAGGATTGCTACACGGAAGCCCATGGACCGCCGAGGCTAGCAGGGCTCGCGGGGCGTGACAACGCCAACTGGCCTAAATCCTTGCGAATCGATACCCTCCATGGTCCTGTCCAAGAGCATATGGACTCGGACGACCCGAAGGGGGGAATGGTGGACCAGCCTGCAAAACCTGCCAACCGGAGCGCCGCCGTGCGGCAGATCGTGCTTCTCGCGATTCTGGCCGTGGCGGGCATCCTGGTCTGGCGCGCCACGCACCGTCGCGAGGACTATACCGGCGGGGACGTGCAGACGACCGGCACGATCGAAGCCGTGCAGGTGCGCCTCGGGTTCCAGGTGGGGGGCAAGATCGCGGACGTGCCCGTGTCGGAGGGAATGCGCGTCGAGCCCGGCTCGATCGTGGCCACCCTCGACGCGAGCAACCTCGAGGTCCAGCTGAGCTCCGCGCGCGCCGCTCTCGCCTCGGCGCGGGCCTCCGTCGCGCAGGCCCGGGCCAACCGCGACAAGGCGTCGCTCGAGATGTCGCGCGCACGTTTGCTGCTGCAGGGAGGCATCCCCACGATCCTCATGACCGAGCTGGCGATCTTCCTCCTCGCGCTCGGCCTGATCCTCT
>JAEHDN010000069.1 GCA_016880395.1 Candidatus Eiseniibacteriota bacterium | reverse complement strand
GCGGCGAGTGTGCAGAGCACGATCCCGGCCCGTCCCTCCCTGAATCCCCCCTCGAGGACGTACATGCGGACGAACCGGAGCCATGGGCGGAGGAGGAGCCGCGGGCCCGACGCGCGCACGCCGCGCGCCTTGAGATCCGCGGCGGACCAGCGCGTGTAGCGGCCGAACTTCTCGAAGTACTGGTCGAGGCTCCGGTAGGTGTGGTGGACGAGACGGCTCCGGAGCGAGCCCACGCGCCCGCGCACCTCCACCTCGGCGTGCACGTGGAGCGGCTGGTACGCCCCCCTCGTCCGGTCGAAGAGCCGGAGCACCTTGTCGCGCTGCCAGCCCGCCGTGCGGATGGGACGTCCCAGGAAGTGGTTCTCGCGGTGGATCCAGTAGCCGTCGGCGCGCGAGGGGTCGGCGAGCGCCCGATCGATCTCCGCTCGGAGCGCCGGGGTGACGCGCTCGTCCGCGTCGACGATGAGGATCCAGCGGTGCGTGAGCTGCGGGATGGCCCAGTTCTTCTGCGCCGCCGAGTTCACGTACTCGTGCTCGAGCACGCGGTCCGCCAGCTCGCGCGCCACGGCGAGCGTCCCGTCGGTGCTTCCGGAGTCCACGACGACGACCTCGTCCGCCCAGCGCACCGACTCCAGGCAGGCGCGGATGTTGGGAGCCTCGTTCTTAGTCGGGACGAGGACGCTCAGGGGTTCCTTCACGAAGCCTCCGCTCGCGGTCGCTGGAGCGCGCGCGCGGCGTCCACGACCTGCTCCACGGTCACGTCCCGCATGCAGCGGTGGAACCGGTCTCCCGGGAGCGGGCACACGTTGGCGTTGCAGTGGAGGCACGCGAGGCCCTCCGCGAGCACCACGCGGTGCGGCCCGGCGGGCGGATGCCACGTGGCGGGATTCGTCGGACCGAACACCGTGACCGTCGGCAGCCCGAGCGCCACGGCCACGTGCTTCGGCCCCGAGTCGTTTCCGATCCAGAGCGCCGCACGCTTCATCCACCCCCCCATCTCCTGCCAGCCCATCGGCGGAGCCACGACCGACGGCGCGCGCATGAGCCCGCGGCACCGCTCGGCGAGATCGCGCTCGCCCGGTCCCCACATCCAGACGACGCTCCCCTCGCCCGCGAGCGCGTCCATGACCCCGGCGAAACGCTCGGGGAGCCACGTCTTCGAGGACCACGACCCGGCCGGGAGCGCGAGGAGGAGCGGTCGCCGGGGATCGAGCCCCGCGGCCTGGATACCCCGCTCCGCGTCGCGCTCGGCTTCCGGCGACACGCGAAACGTGAGATCGAGTCCGCGCGCCGGGATGCCGAGCGCGCGCACCATGTCGAGCGCCGCCTCCGGCGCGTAGCGAAGCATCGGACCGGCCGGCCCGATCGGCTCCCGCGGCACGGCCAGGGTGTAGGCCCAGTCGCGGCCCGCGATGGCGTATCCCGCACGCACGCGCGCGCGGGTGAGCGCGGTCATCCAGGCGCTCCGAGGATTGGAGACGAGATCGAGCACGGCGTCCCAGCCGCCGCGCACGAGACGAGCGTAGAGGGCGAGCTGCGACCCAGGCGAGCGACGGTCGAACTCGATCACCCCGTCGACGTCCGGGTTCCCCTGGAGGATCTCGCCGAGGCCGCGCGCGACGAGCACCTGGATCCGGCATCCCGGAAGCGCCGCGCGGAGCGCGCGGAGCGCGGGCGTCGTGAGGAGGAGATCCCCCGCGGCCCGGTGGCGGATCACGAGGAGGCTCCGCGCGCCCTGGATCGCGCCGGGGGCTCTGCCCTGGGCAGCGTCCGGCGCTTCGCCAGGAGCCGGGGTCACGGGCGCACCCTCACGCGCTCGCACGGACGCGCCCCGCCTGCGCCAGGGCTCGCGCCGTGGCGGCGACCGCCTCGGCGACCTCGATCCACTCGAGGCAGTCGAGGCGCGCGCATTCGTGCCGATGGCATGGGCGGCACCAGATCGGCTTGCAGAGGAGCTGGTGGCCGTCCTCGCGCGAGTACGGGAACCAGATCTCGGGGACCGTCGGGCCCAGGATTCCAACCGTGGGCACTCCGAGCGCGGGCCCGGCGTGGAGCGGACTCCCGTCGTTCGTGACGAGCGCGTCCAGCGCGGCCACGACTCCGAAGTAGCTCCGGAGCGGGAGGCCCGCCATGACGGGGGTCGTGCCACCACCCGTACCGCGTGCGGCTTCGGCGACACGGCGGGCAAGCGCCTCCTCCCCCGGACCGGCCAGGACCACCCCTCGCGCCCCCAGCTTCGGCAACGCGCGAAGGAGCGCCCCGAATCGCTCTTCGGGCCAGCGCTTGGCCACCCATCGGTTGCCCACGTGGAGCCCGACGCGCGGTCCGCCGGGAGGCAGGACGGCATCCACACGGGCAGCTCCTTCGAGACGCTCCGGGTCGCTCAGGTAGATCCGGGGCGGCCGTGGCGGACCAGGCTCCACGCCCAGCGCGCGGAGCGCTGACAGGTGGTACTCGACCGCGGAGCGCGTGGGATCCTGGGGTGGTATGGCGTGCGTGAAGAACCGGCGTCGCGACCGACGCGCGGGGCCGACCCGCACCGGCGCGCCCGTGATCCGCGCGAGGAGCGCGCTCCG
>JAEHDN010000068.1 GCA_016880395.1 Candidatus Eiseniibacteriota bacterium | reverse complement strand
GTCTCTGTCAGCGAATCGTCGGTGGTCGGCTGGAGCGCCTTGGCCAGTCCGAAGTCCAGGATCTTGAGCCGCCCCGAGGCCGTGATCTTCAAGTTCGCGGGTTTGATGTCGCGGTGATAGATCTTCTCCGCGTGTGCCGCGTCGAGGCCTTCCGCAAGCTCCATCCCGAGTCGGACGATCTCCTCCTCGGCCACAGGGCCGTCTCGGATCCGCTTCTCGATCGTGGGCCCGGGCACCAGCTCCACCACCAAGTAGTCGATACCGTCCTGCGAATTGAAGTCGTGGATCGTCTGGATGTTGGGATGGTTCAGGCGGGAGAGGTTGAGGGCCTCCTTGCGGAATTGCCTGCGCGCATCACTGTCGGCCAGCGCCCCCGCGGGGAGCACCTTGATGGCGACGTCCCGATGAAGCCGCTCGTCCCGGGCACGATAGACCACGCCCTGGCCGCCTCCTCCTAGCTGCTCGAGGAGCACGTACTGGGAGAGCCTGGTCCCGATCATGCGCTTTCCCTAGGAGTAGCCACCTGAAGGATATAACGCGTTGGAAGTGTGGATCGCACACCTGGTCCGCCGGGGATACTACCCCCCGCGCGCCCCAGCCCCTACAATGCCCCCCGTGAGCGCCGACGACGTCCGGACCGACCCGAAGGTGAAGCCGTCCCAGGGATCCCCAGCGGCTCCCGCGCCCTCGCCCGTGTCCCCGCCCGCCGGAGCGAAGCCGTCGCCGGAGGAGGAGGCGTCCCAGGAAGGATCGGTCGCGACTCAGCCCGAGCCGGCGGTCCGGAAGGCGGCCCACGCGGCGCCGCCGCTCGCCCCGCGCGAGCCCTCGGCGCGCGCGCTCCGCTACCGCGAGCACCGGATCCCCCGGCGCCATCGCGTCTTCGTGAACCGCAACCTCCGGCTGACCACGATCCGCGCCATCGGCTTCGACCTCGATCACACGCTCGCCCACTACGATCCGGTCCCCGTCGAGGAGCTCGGGTTCGACCTCACCAAGCAGAAGCTCGTCGACATGAAAGGCTACCCGCGCGAGATCCTCGCCCTCAAGTATGACCCCCAGTGGGTCATCCGGGGCCTCGTCGTGGACAAGAAGCGCGGGAACGTCCTCAAGATGGACTACTTCAACTTCGTGTCGCGCGCGTACCACGGGCTGACGGCGCTCCGCTCGGATGAGCGCCGCCGCGCGTACCGGTCCGATCGCATCCGGCTCGGGCACGAGAACTACGTCTCCGTGGACACCCTCTTCCATCTCCCCGAGGTCTACCTGTACGTCTCGCTGATCGACTTCTTCGAGCGCGAGGGCACGAAGAAGACCGTGGATCACGAGGCACTCTACAGGGACGTGCGCGAGATGATCGACGAGGCCCACCGGGACGGGAGCCTCAAGTCCGTGATCACCGGCAACCTGGATCGCTACATCCGGCTCGACCCCGAGGTGCGGACCGTGATGGAGGAGTTCCGCCGCGCCGGGAAGAAGCTCTTCCTCCTCACGAACAGCGAGTGGTCCTACACCGACGCGCTGCTCCGCCACATCCTGCAGCGCGGCAAGGGAGCGCCCGAGCACTGGACCGACCTCTTCAATGTCGTGATCGTGGAGGCGGCCAAACCCCAGTTCTTCCTGACGGGCGACGCGCCGGCTCCGGTCGAGGAGCTGAAGGGCCGGAAGCTCTCGGCGGTGGTGGGCCGGGGCGGGAGCGCCGCCTACCTCCAGCGCTCGCTCGGCTCGGGCGGCGAGCACGTCCTCTACTTCGGGGACCACACCTACGGCGACATCCTGCAGTCGAAGCGCGTCGCGAACTGGCGGACCGCCATGATCGTCCCCGAGCTGGATCGTGAGATCACCGTGACGGCGGAGCACGCGAAGGAGTTCGAGCGTCTCTCGCGCCTCTCCGCGGAGCGCCATCAGCTCGAGATCGACAAGGCCGCGATCGGGCGCGAGCTCCGGCGCCTCACGTTGATCCTGAGCGAGGCGGACGGCTCCGACCACGAGCGCCGGAGCGAGATCGCGACCCGGATCCAGGACATCCCCGAGCAGATCGCCGGGCTCGAGCATCGAGGCTCGGAGCTGGAGCACGAGATCGCGCAGCTGAGACTCAAGATCGACCGCGCCTACAACCCGCGCTGGGGATCCCTCTTCCGCGAGGGCAACGAGTCGAGCCGCTTCGGCCACCAGCTCAAGGACTTCGCCTGTGTCTACACGAGCCGCGTATCCAACTTCCTGCACTACCCCTGGAACTACTACTTCCAGTCCCCCGTGGGATACATGCCACACGACATCTAGCTCTGGCCTTCGAGCGCGGAATCGATCGCTGCGATTCCGTGCATGAGCTGCTCGTCCGTGATCGTGAGCGGCGGGAGGAGCTGGAGCACGTTGCCGTGGACGCCGCTTGGAATCGTGAGCACGCCGCGACGAAGGAGCGCGTGCCAGATCGACCGGAGGCGATCGGGGGCGGGGTCGCGCGAGGCGCGTACCAGCTCGATGCCCGCCATGAGACCGATCGAACGGACCTCGACCGCGCCGGGATGGCGCCGTGCAAGCGAACTCAGACCTCCCGACAGCGAGCGCCCCTTTCGCTCCACCTCCTCGCGAAAGCCCGCGGCCGTGAGCCGTTTCAACGTGGCGAGCGCGCCCGCGCACGCAAGCGGGTGTGCGTAGAAGGTGCTCGCGTGCGGGGCCTCGCCCGACGCCGGTACGTGCGCGCGCCATGCGTCCATCAGCTTGGGGCGGCCCAGGAGCGCCGCGACCGCCACGCCGCCGCCGATCCCCTTCCCGGCGCAGAGAAGGTCGGGCTCGGCGTCGGGCCCGGATCGCTCCCACGCCCAGAACGGGCCCGTGCGGCCAGCGCCCGTCATCACCTCGTCGTAGATCACGACCGCGCCGCGCGCGCGGGCCAGCGCGCACAGCCGACCGAGGAAATCGTCCGGCGGTAGCACTGTTCCCCCTCGTCCCTGGATCGGCTCGACGATCACGGCCGCGGGTGGATCGCCCTCCGCGAGCGAGCGGTCGAGGCCGGCGAGATCGCCGTACGGGACATGGCTCGCCCACCCGCCGAGCTGGGCGCGGAGCGGCGCGGGCGGCACTGGATGGTGCGTCACCTCGAGCGCACCGTAGGAGTCGCCGTGATACGCGCCGGTGAACGCAACGACGCGCCGCCTGCCCGTCGCGAGCGCCGCAGTCTTCAGGGCCAGCTCCACCGCTTCCGATCCCGTCGATGCGAGGAGCACGCGGTTCTGCCGCCCGCCCACCTTCGAGAGCGCTCGCACGAGCCGCTCGCGCTCGCGGTGTGGCATGAGGTCGCCGAGCCCCTGCACGAGCCGCCCCGCCTGACCGGCCACCGCGCGCCGCACCTCGGGGGCCGCGTGCCCCAGCGAGGCGACCCCGAAGCCCGCCGTGAGGTCGAGGAACCGGTTTCCATCGAGATCCTCGACCACGGCGCCGCGCGCGCGCGACCAGACGACCCCATGCTCGTCCAGGCCCCTGATCGCGGACCCCTCCACCCGACGCAGCCGCTTCGCCGCGGCGAGCGACTTCGGGCCCGGCACCTCCGAGGTCCGGATCTCGGGCAGCTCGTCGCCTCGAAGCCTAGCGGGGCTCACGCTGACCCTCCCTCCACCGCGACAGCGCCCTCGGTCGGCATGAGCGCCGGACTCTTCCGCGTTTCCACCCAGGTCACGCCCGCGAGCACGAGCACGGCGCCGATCACGAACCCGGGCGTGAACCGCTCGCCGAAGATGGCCCACGAGAGGATGGCTGTGAGGATCGGCTGCACGTTGGTCGTGATGGCAACCTTCGACGCCTCCAGATGACGGAGCGCGTACATGTAGAGTGGATACGCGATGACGGACGTCCCGATGGCGAGGTAGAGGATCCCGCCCCAGACCGGCCGAGGGATCGTCGGGAGCGGGGGAACGGCCCCTGGAATCAGATAGGCCGGGAGCGTCATCAAGGTGCCGCTGACGATGACCCAGGTGGTCACGGTCATCGCGTCATGGCGCTCGAGGAGCGGCTTCGCGAGGACCGTGTAGGCACTCCACGCGAAGACCGCGATCAGGATGAGGATGTCCCCCACGAGCACGCCCATCTCGTGGCGAAGGCCCCGCTCGAAGAGGATGATCACCACGCCCGCGAATGCGACGAGCGTGCCCGCCAGCTTCCCCCAGAGTGCGCGCTCGCCCAGCATGCGTCCCGCGAGAAGGAGCACCACGAGCGGGGTGAGCGCGTAGAGGAGCGAGGCATGGCTGGCCGTCGAGCGCGCGAGCCCGAAGAGAAAGAACCCCTGGTTGATCGGCACCACGAGGAAGCCCAGGAGCAGCAGGCGGCGTCGGTCGGCCGGAGCGATCGAGGCCGCGGCGCCACGGATGCGCTGGTTCAGGAGGAGCGCGGAGGAAGCGATGGTGAACCGGAGGAGCGCGACCGGAAGGGGGCCGATCGCGGTGGTGGCGCCCTTCGCGATGATGTGCGTCAGGCTGGAGAGGACCTGGTTCAGCCCGAGCGCCAGGCCCACGCGTCCTCTCGGCGCACGCGGCGCGCCGGGCCCCGCTCCACCGCTCGTCTTGCGTTCCAAGCGCGGATTCTAGTCGAGGAGCGCCGCCGCGCGCAACGAGGCCCGCCCCTCGGCGGCCCACGCGTGTGCGAGGAAACTGGCCCGCACGCGCGGCGTTGCGGTATCCTGACGGGCTTGGAGGATCCGAGCGCATGATGGACGCCGATTTCAGGAAATACCTCGCCGCGGTCAAGGGAGACGAGCCGGCCGCTTCGTCGTCCGATCCGCGGTGGCACGACACGGAGACGCTCGCCAAGCGCCTGATCGCCGAGAGCAAGGTCGAGGCGGCGCTCAAGGCCCTCGAGCAGGAGCCGCTCCGCCGCAAACGGTGGGATCTCCTCCTTCTCACCGCGCTCCTCCGGGAAGGGCTCGGCGAGTACGCGGTCGCGATCGAGTCGTTCGAGGTGGTCACGGACAAGCTCATGGCGTCCGGAGACCGCGCGGGGGTCCGCCTCCTCCTCGACCGCTTCCTCGAGCCGGAGCCGACGAGCGCCGCGGTGCGACTGCTCGTGTTCCTGGCCCGCGAAGAGGACGTCCCCGAGTCCGAGCGGCTCGACCTCCTGCGCGAGGCGATCGAGATCCGCCCCGCCGATCCCGACCTGAACACCGAGGTCGCGGTTGCGCTCGAGCGCGCCGGCGACGTCGACGGCGCGCGCCAGCACCGCCTCCGCGCGGTGGAGCTGCATCTCGAGGCGGGCCATGCGGACCGGGTCCTGGACGATCTTCTCAGACTCATCGAGGAAGACCTGGAGCATGGCCCCGGGCGCGTCGGCCGCGCCCTGCTCCGCTTCGCCTCCCTCGTCCCCTGGGCGGACTCCGAGCCGCTCCTCGACCTCGCCGTGCCGGAGCTGGCACGCCTGGCCCAGGGTCTCCTCTCGTGGGAGGACATCGCCCCGATGACGTCGCGGGTGCCGGCCAGCGCGGCCGGGCGGAAGCTCCTGGCCTCGCTTCTGCGTATCGCCGTCGCGCGCGAGCCGGATCCCGACGCGATCCTCGAAGGCTCGGGCATCGCCGACGCGACGAAACCGCTCGACCTCGTGGGTGCACGGCTGCCGAAGATCCTCGCCCTGCCGCCGGGCGCGCACGTGGGCCACACGACGTGGGGGCTCGGCCGCGTCGTCGGCAGCGACGGCGAGAACCTGACGCTCGACTTCCCCGCCCGGGCGGGCCACCGCATGTCCTTCGCGATGGCTTCGAAGTCCCTCGACCGCGTTCCGGGCGACGGACTCCGCGTGCTCGCGATCGAGGACGCCGCCCGCGCGCGCGCCCTCGCCGCATCGGGCGATTCCGAGATCATCGTCCGCGCGCTCCGTGACGTGGGCGGCACCGCGACGGCGGCACAGCTCAAGCCGAAGCTCGAAGCCGCGCTCCCCGGCGTCGACTGGGGCGCGTACTGGAAGCAGTCCAAGGAGGCGGTCCGCACCGACCGCCGCCTCGACTCGAGCGAGGTGTACCGCCAGGTCTACCGGCTCGCCCCCGAGGGGGCCGCATCGGCAGAGGCGGTGCTCCCGCAGCTTCAGCCACGGGCGGCCTCGGCCGGTCTCGGACTCATCCGGAAGTTCCTCCGGGAGCATCCGGACGAGGAAGGTCGGCTCCGCGAGGTGGCGGGACCGCTCGTGCGTCGCTGGGCGGGAGAGGACGCGCTCGATCCCGCGACGAGAGCCCAGGCTCTCTGCTATGGGATGGCTTGGTCCGCGGTCGAGGACGCGAGTGCGCGGGAGCATCTCGAGACTTTGATCTCGAAGGGGCTACGACCCGACGACCTCACGCTGAGCGCGAACCAGGACCAGTTACTCGATCTCGCGGCCGGCTCGAAGGTCGAGGAGGAATTCCTATGGCGTGCGGCGGAGAGCCGCCTGCCGCGACTCCGACAGCGGGCGCGCGAGCGTCTGAAGCAGCTCCTGGGCGCCCGGTTCCCGAAGGCGATCGAGACCAGGGTGACCCGCTGGGCCGATGCCCCCGGGCTCTCCGCCCGGCTCATCGAGCACTACGCGACGCAGGCGAGCGACGACGCGGCCCCCCCGCTCGGCACGCTCACGATCGCGACGCTCCGACTCCTCGAGAAGGACGTTCCCGATGGGGTGCCGGAGCGCCTCCTGGCTCTCCTCGACGAGGGAGGCACGCTCCGGGCGCGGCTTTGCGCCGCGCCGCCGGACGAGGACACGCGCGCGCTCCTCGAGAACGTGGTCCTCCACTGGGGGGGGAGCGAGCGGAGGCTCATCCCCGTGCTCGAGTGCGTGCGCGCGATCGGGATGGCTTCCGTCGCGGAGGAGTACGAGGCGAGGCGAAGGGCGCGCGCGCAGAGCCTCCTCGAGGGCAGGACGACGGACGATTTCGAAACCCGGGTCACGATCATGTCGCGGCCGACCTACGACCGGCTCGAGGCGGAGCTGAAGCGGCTCTCGCTCGAGCTGAGGACGTCCATCCCGGCCGCGATCGAGAAGGCGAGGCAGCTCGGCGATCTCCGCGAGAACGCCGAGTACGAGGCGGCGAAGCTGAAGCAGGCGAACACCGCCGCGCGCGTGCAGGAGCTGATCACCACGCTGGAGCGGACGCGGCTCCTCGAGACCATGGAGATCGACTCCTCGCGCGTGGGTGTGGGCACCGAGGCCGCCCTGCGACCGGTGGATCCCGCCGACGCGCCGATCACCTACTGGATCCTCGGCGACGGCGATTCGGGTCTCGCCCCAGGCGTGCTCTCCTACCGGGCGCCGCTCGCGCGGCCGCTGCTCGGCAAGACCGTCGGGTCCGAGGTGGATCTCGAGTATCCCGAGGGAACGCGCCGGTATCGCGTGGAATCCATCGTGAAGCGGCTCCCCTAGCCATCTGGTAGTATCGATATCCACTCAGCGAACCACCCCGAGGC
>JAEHDN010000067.1 GCA_016880395.1 Candidatus Eiseniibacteriota bacterium | reverse complement strand
TGCGGATTGCGCCCTTCGGTCCTCCCGCTCCCTCCTCTTCCTCCTCATTCCGATTTCCCTTCCCGACTCCCCGAAGGGTTTCCCTCCTCCTTCCCCTACCCTAGTGCTTTCCAGCCTAGGGCGGCGGCTATGGCTATCAGGGAGTCCTTGGGGATTCTGCCTACCAGCACGGCGGTCAAGAAGCGCTGCCAACCCATGTCGATGATTCCGGCTATGAAGCAGAGGGCGTCCGCGGGGGAGAACGGGAGGAGGAAGAGCGGGATGAGGACGAGCCATCGCTTGTCGCCGAGGAGCTGCTGGCCTTTTTGAAGGCGCTCCTTGCCGGCGATCCGCTCGGCGAGGGGGCGGCCGCCGGCGTGACCGATCGCGTAGGCCGCGGCGGAGCCGAGCACGGTGCCGATGGCCGTGACCAGGGGGCCGACGATGGGGCCGTAGAGAACGCCTGCGATCACGGGGACGAAGAGGCCGGGGATGGGGGCGGCGAGGATCTGGCCCACCTGGATCGCGAGGAGGAGGAGCGGCCCGTAGGCGCCGGCGCCCCGCACCCAGGCTTCGATCTTGGCGCGGTGGAGATGGGGCGCCATGGCCATGCAGGCGGCCGTCAGCAGGGCCGCGGCCGCGATCGCGACCGCGATCCACAGCCACCGCCTCTCGGTGTGGCGCGAGGAAGGGTCGGGTCGATCGCTCACCGCGAGGACTCTACGGTACGGCCGTATACGCCGAAAGTATGATCTGGAAGGCCGTTCCGACCGGGGTCCGCGTCGTTTATCCTAGGGATGAGCGACGCTTCGATGCCATCCGCGCCCCGCTGGGCGCCCTACCCGGAGAATCCCGATGACCGATCCATTCGGCTCCCGAGCGACCCTCGCGGTCGGCGGTCGCACGTACGAGATCCACCGCCTGGACGCTCTTGCGCGCGCCGGGCTCCCGATCGAGCGCCTTCCCTACTCCATCAAGATCCTGCTGGAGAACCTGCTGCGCACTCTGGACGGGCGCACGGTGAAGGCGGACGACGTGGAGGCGGTGGCGCGCTGGGAGCCGAAGGCCGAGCCGAACCGCGAGATCCAGTTCACGCCGAGCCGTGTCCTCCTCCAGGACTTCACCGGCGTCCCCGCGGTCGTGGATCTCGCGGCCATGCGCGACGCGATGGCGGCGCTGGGCGGGAATCCCAAGCGGATCAATCCCCTCCAGCCGGCCGAGCTCGTCATCGACCACTCGGTCCAGGTGGACGAGTACGGCTCGAACGCCGCGCTCCTCATCAACGCGACGAAGGAGTTCGAGCGGAACCACGAGCGCTATCTCTTCCTTCGCTGGGGGCAGCGCGCCTTCGACAACTTCCGCGTCGTTCCGCCCGCGACCGGCATCGTCCACCAGGTGAACCTCGAGTTCCTCGCGCGCGTCGTGTTCGCGGGCGATGGCCCCACGCCGCGCGCCTATCCGGACACGCTGATCGGGACCGACTCCCACACCACCATGATCAACGGGCTCGGCGTGCTCGGCTGGGGCGTCGGAGGCATCGAGGCCGAGGCGGCCATGCTCGGCCAGCCGGTTTCGATGCTGATCCCGCAGGTGGTCGGATTCCGACTCGACGGCGCGCTGCCGGACGGCGCTACCGCGACCGATCTCGTGCTCACGGTCACCGAGATGCTCCGGAAGAAGGGCGTCGTCGGCAAGTTCGTCGAGTTCTACGGCCCCGGCCTCGCCGCGCTGCCGGTCGCGGACCGCGCGACGATCGCGAACATGGCGCCCGAGTACGGTGCGACCTGCGGCATCTTCCCGATCGATCAGGAGACGCTCCGCTATCTCGAGTTCACGGGACGGCCCGAGGAGCAGCTCCACCTCATCGAGGCGTACGCGAAGGAGCAGGGCCTCTATCACGGGCCCGGCGCTCCCGAGGCCGCCTACTCCGACACGCTCCGGCTCGATCTCGGTACGGTCGAGGCGAGCCTCGCGGGGCCGCGGCGGCCTCAGGATCGCGTCGCGCTCCGCGATGTGAAGCGGAACTTCGCGACGGCGCTCCCGGGCATGAAGAGCGTTCCAGCCGCGGCGGCCAAGTCCGTTCCGGGCGAGGGACGGTGGGAGAACGAAGGGGGCGACGGCCAGGTCGCGACGATGGCGCCCCCCGCGCCTCGCGTCTCGCTCCGAGGCGAGGAGTTCCCACTCGCCGACGGCGCCGTCGTGATCGCGGCCATCACGAGCTGCACGAACACGTCCAATCCGTCCGTCATGGTCGGCGCGGGTCTCCTGGCCAAGCGCGCCGTCGAGCGGGGCCTCATGACGCGGCCGTGGGTCAAGACGAGCCTCGCGCCCGGATCCAAGGTCGTGACCGGCTACCTCGACCAGGCCGGGCTCACGACCCATCTCGACCGACTCGGATTCCAGACGGTCGGCTACGGCTGCACGACGTGCATCGGGAACAGCGGCCCCCTGCCCGAACCCATCTCGAAGGCGATCGAGGACGGCGGCCTCGTCGTCGCGTCGGTCCTGAGCGGAAACCGGAACTTCGAGGGGCGGATCCACCCCGAGGTCCGCGCGAACTATCTCGCGTCGCCTCCCCTGGTCGTGGCCTTCGCGCTCGCCGGCCGCATCGACATCGATCTCGATGCCGAGCCGCTGGGCCAGGGCTCGGATGGGAAGCCCGTCTATCTGCGTGACCTCTGGCCCTCCCGGCGGGAGATCGAGGACACCATCCGCATGGCGGTGCGTTCCGAGACCTTCCGCGCCACCTATAAGGACGTGTACACGGGAGACGAGACGTGGCGCACCCTGCCCGTGCCCGAGGGAGACCGCTACGCCTGGGAGGCAGCGTCGACGTACGTGAAGCTTCCTCCCTACTTCGACGGCATGGAGCGCACGCCGAAACCTGTCTCGGAGATCACGGGCGCGCGCGTGCTCGCCTTCCTCGGCGACAGCGTAACGACCGACCACATCTCTCCCGCAGGCTCGATCAAGCGGGGGTCTCCCGCCGGGCAGTATCTCGAGGCGCAGGGCGTGAAGCCGGCCGACTACAACTCGTACGGATCCCGCCGCGGCAACCACGAGGTGATGGTGCGCGGCACGTTCGCAAACGTGCGAATCCGGAACAAGCTCGTGCCCGGAGTCGAGGGAGGGATGACAGCGCACCTGCCGGACGGCGCGTCGATGCCGATCTACGACGCGGCCATGCGCTACGCAGCCGAGGGCGTGCCCACGATCGTGCTCGCCGGGAAGGAGTACGGCTCGGGCTCCTCGCGCGACTGGGCCGCCAAGGGGCCGAAGCTCCTCGGCGTGCGAGCGGTGATCGCCGAGAGCTACGAGCGGATCCACCGGAGCAACCTGATCGGCATGGGCATCCTGCCCCTCCAGTTCCGCGCCGGCGAGAGCGCCGAATCGCTTGGACTCACGGGTAACGAGCGGTACGACGTGGTCGGCCTCGCGCAGCTCGTGGCGTCGGGCTCGCCGCGCGGCGCCGAGATCGCCGTGCGGGCGCACGCCGACGGAAGAGCGCCGCGCGAGTTCCGCGTGATCGTCCGGATCGACACGCCACAGGAGGCGAAGTACTTCGAGCACGGCGGGATCCTTCCCTACGTGCTCCGCAAGCTCCTGGGATCGGCGGAGCGCTGAGCCCCGGGGCGGCGGTGAGCGCTGCCGGGCCGGTACGGCGCACGTCGCGACCGGGACTCAGGGCCCGCCTCCGCACGCTTCTCTCCGGCGACCGCCAGCTCACCCTCACGATCGTCTGCGCGGTGACGGGAATCGCCGCCGCGACGTCCGATCTGTGGGCGCCGGGAGCCGGTCTCCGCGTTCCGCTCTATGCGATCTCCTACGTGACCGGCGGCATCGGCCCCGGGATCGATCTCATCCGCAATCTCCTCGCCCGCCGGCTCGACATCAATCTCCTGATGGTGACGGCGGCGGCCGGGTCGGCCATCCTCGGCCACTGGGGCGAGGGAGCGGTCCTCCTCTTCCTTTTCTCCCTGAGCGGAGCGCTCGAGCGCCGGGCGATGGAGCGCACGGCGCGCACGATCGAGGGCCTGATCGAGCTCCGCCCCGACACGGCGCTCGTGCTCCGCGACGGATCCGAGGAGCGCGTTCCGGTCCTCGAGGTGCGGATCGGCGATCGCGTGCGGGCCATCCCGGGCGAGCGATTCGCCGTCGACGGGATCGTGGTCGAGGGCCAGTCCGAAGCGGACGAGTCCACCATCACCGGCGAATCGGTGCCCGTCGAGAAGGCGCCCGGCAGCCGCATCTTCGCCGGAACCATGAATCTGCGCGGATCTCCCATCGTGCGTGTGGACAAGGCGGCCGAAGAGACCACGCTCGCCCGGATCGTCCACACCGTGCAGGAGGCGCGGAAGGCGAAGTCCTCCACGGAAGCGTTCGTCCAGCGATGGGAGCTTCCCTACGTCGTCTCGGTCTTCCTGGGAGCCGGCCTCGCGGCCGGGATCTCCCTCGCACAGGGGACCAGCGCGTGGATCGCCTGCTACAGGGGGCTCGTGCTCCTCGTGGCCGCGTCCCCGTGCGCGGTCGTGATCGCCACGCCGGCCGCCATTCTCTCCGCCATCACGCACGCGGCCCACCATGGCGTGCTCTTCAAGGGAGGGGTGCACCTCGAGCGCCTCGCGGGCGTGACCGCGCTCGCTCTCGACAAGACCGGGACCATCACCGAGGGGCGCCCGCGCGTGCTCCGGGTCACCGCGGTGCCCCCCGCGCGCGAGGAGGATCTGCTCCGGCTCGCGGCGGCCGTCGAGGAGCGGAGCGAGCACCACACCGGCCACGCCGTGGTGGAGGAGGCGACGCGGCGCAGCCTCACGTGGTCCGGCGTCACCGAGTTCGAGAGCCACAGCGGCGAGGGCGTGCACGGCCACGTGGACGGACTCTGGATCGGCGTGGGGCGCGATCCCCTCTTCCGCCGTCACGGCGTACCGATTCCCGCCGAGGCCGGCGCGGAGGCGGAGCGCATGCGGAGCCGCGGGGAAACCGCGCTCCTCGTCGTCGTACGCCACGGGACCAATGGCGTGCCCGACCCCTCGCCCCAGGCCGAGAGCGGGGCGATCGCGGTGGCCGATTCGGTTCGCGCGCAGGCTCCCGCTGCCATCGCGGCCTGCCGACGACTCGGCATCCGCCACGTCGCGATGCTGACGGGCGATCACGAGCAGGTGGCCGGGCCCATCGGACGCGCGATCGGAGCCGACGAGGTCCGGGCCGGGCTCCTGCCCGAGGAGAAGGTGATCGCGCTCCGGGAGCTCCTGGAGCGCTGGCCGTCGCTCGCGATGGTGGGCGACGGTGTGAACGACGCGCCTGCGCTCGCCAGGGCGACCGTCGGGATCGCGATGGGCGGAGCCGGTACCGATATTGCCCTCGAGACGGCGGACGTCGTGCTCATGCGCGACGACCTGCGCGGGATCCCGTTCGCCCTCTGGCTCGCGCGCCGCTCGCAGCAGGTGGTGCGGCAGAGTCTCACCTTGGCGTTCGGCGTGATCGGGGTGCTGGTCATCGCCACGCTGAGCGGCGTCCTCCCGCTCTGGCTGGCCGTGGTCTGCCACGAGGGCAGCACGCTACTTGTGATCGGGAACGGCCTCCGTCTGCTCGGAATCTCCCACCCCGAGTTCGAGCCGGCCTGATCCGCCCATGAGCATCGAGCCGAACGGCGTGGTCCGGATCGCGATCGCCGCGCTCGGCGGGGCCGCGATTGGGCTCGAGCGCCAGTGGTCGGGGCACGCGTCCGGCCCGATGGGACGGATCGGGGGCATCCGCACCTTCACCCTTCTCGGCGGTCTGGGCGGCATCGCCGGATGGCTCTGGGCGACCGGCGCCGCTCCGCTCGGCGCCGTGCTGCTCGCCGGAGCGGCCGGGATCGTGATCGCCGGCTACGTCGCGGTGAGCAGCCGCGACATCGAGGGGACGACCGAGGTCGCGGGTCTCGTCACGGTCGGCGCCGGTGCGCTTGCCGGCGTCGGCTACCTCGCGCTCGCGAGCGGCATCATCGCGGTGACAGCGCTCCTGCTCGTCGAGAAGACGCGGCTTCACGCCACCGTGGAGAAGCTCGACGACACGGAGATCCGCGCGGGCGTCCGGTTCGCGGTGATGGCCGCGGTCATCCTCCCGCTCCTGCCGGAGGGACCCTTCGGACCGCTCGGCGGGGTGCGACCGCGTTTGCTCTGGCTCCTCGTCCTCTTCTTCTCCGGCATGAGCTTCGTCGGCTACATCGCGCGGCGCGCGGTGGGACAGAAGCACGGCTACGCGCTCGCGGGGCTCATCGGCGGGCTCGTCTCCTCGACCAACATCACCTTCGCCTTCGCCCGGGAAAGCCGGGACTCGCCCGATCTCTCGCCCGCGCTCGCGCTCGGTATCCTGTCCGCGTGCGCGGTGCTCTTCCTGCGGGTGGTGGTCGCGACCGCAGTCCTGAACACGTCGCTCATGGTGGCCCTCCTTCCCTACTTCGCCGCCCCGTTCCTCGTGGGGACGGCCCTCGCGTTCGTGGGCTGGAGGCGGATGCAGAAGTCGGGCAAGCAGAGGCCCGAAGAGCCCTCGAACCCGCTCCACCTCCGGTCGGCCCTCCAGATGGCGGCGCTCTTCCAGATCGTCCTGTTCGCGGTCTATATCGCGAAGGAGCAGTGGGGCAGCTCGGGCCTTCTCGCCTCGGGCGCCCTCCTCGGGCTCACCGACATGGACGCGCTCACGATCTCGATGGCGCGGACCGCTTCCGACCCGGCGCTCGTGCGTACGGCCGCGCAGGCGGTCGCGCTCGGCGTGGTCTCGAACACCGTCCTCAAGGCCGCCGCCGCAGCGCTCATCGGAAGAGGCTCGGTCCGGATCTTCGTCCCCCTCGGCCTCGCTCTGACCGCCGTGGCCCTCGGGGCCTCGCTGTACTTCGTCCGGTAACCCGCCCCATGAAGCCGACCGGCTCCGGTTCCCGCTCGGCAGACGCCATCGTCGTGCTCGCGGGACGGCCGGAGCGGAAGGTCTACGGGGTCGAGCTGTGGTCGGCGGGCGTCGCGCCTACGCTCGTGCTGAGCATCGCGCGGTTCGAGTGGCGGACGCTCCCCTCTCTCGGGCTCCCGGACGACGGGGGGCTCGCCGGACTCGTGGCACAGACGCCGCCGCGACTCCGGCACTTCCTCCTGGTCCTGGACGCGAGCGGCGCTCGGGCCGAGTGGATGCCGCGCGGTCGGCTCGGGACCTGGAGCGAGGCGCTGGGCGCGGCCCGCCTGGCCCGTGCGCGAGGGTGGAGATCGCTCGTCGTGGTCACGTCCGCCATGCACGCGCCGCGTGCGCGGCTCGCCTTCCGACGAGCACTCGCAGGCACCGGCGCTTCCGTGAGGGTCGTGGCGGTGCCGGACGAGCGATCGAGCATCCGGCGCTCGGGCTGGTGGCGCGATCCCTGGTCGAGGAAAGTCGTCCTCGGCGAGTGGCTCAAGCTCCCCGCGTACTGGCTGCTCGCGCGAGGCGGCCGTCCTCCGTCGGTCGCTCCGCGCTCGTGACTACGGAGAGCCCGCCGATTCGCTCCACCACGAGAAGCCGATCGAAGCCGGCCCGCTCGATGGCGCCCACGAGCGCGTCCTGCCCCGGATAGGCCTGCAGCGATTCCACGATGTGCCAGTAGGTGTC
>JAEHDN010000010.1 GCA_016880395.1 Candidatus Eiseniibacteriota bacterium | reverse complement strand
GGCGACGCATCCACTGATCCATGGCCGCTCTGACCGACGAGCCCGGCCCGAGGCGCACGCGCGCGAGGCCGTCGGGAGTCACCTCTTCGGCCAGCTCGCCCCCTTCTTCGCGCGCCGCGCGCGCCATGGCGTACCGGCCCTGCGGCTCGCGGAACTGCACCAGCACTTCGTCCGGGACGTACCCGGGGACGCGGAATTCGGACTCGAGGTTTTGCGGGATCTCCACGAGCCCGGTCAGGGCCCTCGCCGGAGCGGTCAGGCATGGGAGGAGGAAGAGGATCGAAACGAGCGCGGGAAGGAAGGGTTGGCGTCGCGTGTGGCCGGCCGCCCTCGAGCGGGCCATAAGACCGCGATTGTAGCACGTTTTGCCCCGATCAAGAGCCCGGCAGCGAGGCTCCGGGCGGGGTCTCGATCCGGCCGACTGCAGCCGCCGTCTCGATCCGTCCGAGCGGCGCCGTCTGGATGCGGCCCGGCTGGAACTCCGTGCGATAGATGTAGAGGGCCGAGATCGCGAGCGAGAGGACGACTGGACCCACGAGGAGTCCCGCCGGTCCGAAGGCGAGCGTGCCCCCGACGACGCTCAGGAACCCGGGCAGCGGATGGACCCGGGCCGCGCCGCTCAGGAGCATCGGCTTCAGGATGTTGTCGATCCCGCTCACCACGAAAGTGCCGTATGCGAGCATCGCGATCGCCTGCCAGGCGGGGTGCGTGAAGAACAGGAACGCCGTGATCGGGATCCACACGACCGGGGCGCCGAGAAGCGGGATGAGGCACGCGATGACCGTGATGCTTCCCCAGAGGAGCGCGTTCGGGACGCCGAACATCCAGTAGCCGATCGTGGCGAGCGCTCCCTGCGCGATCGGCACGACGAGGACTCCGAGCAGCGCGCCGCGCGCCGTGGCCGCGAGGTGCTCCGTCACGCGGGTTTCCTGCTCGGACGAGAGCGGCGAGAGCGACCGGGCGACCGCGAGGAAGCTCCGGCCGTCGCGGAGCAAGAAGAACAGGAAGAGGAAGAAGATGAACAGCTCGACCACCAACGAGCCTGCTCCCGTCGCGAGTCTCTGCAGCAGGATCTGCAGCCAGGCGGAGACCTGGCTGAGGAAGTTCGACACGGCCGGAGCCAGATAGGGCTCGAGGGCGTCCCACGCCGCGCCGAACCACGGGACGCGCTGCGGGAGCGTCTCGCGGAGGAAGTGCTGGACCCGGTCGGGCTCGAGCTGGGGTCCGACCCAGGAGAAGAAGCCGACCGCCTGGGTCCCGACGAGACTCAGGATCGCCGCGAACGGGATCGCCACGAGGAGCGCGATCCAGATCACGAGCAAGATGGCCGCGAGCGACCGGCGATTCCCCATGCCGGTGGCGAGCCGCTCCTGCGTGGGGAAGAGGAGGAGCGCGATCGGAGCCGCCGTCGCGAACATCAGGAGGAACGGCTGGAAGACCAGGAACGCGAGCCAGAGCACGAGCCCCAGCGTGAGGAGGAGGACCGCGGTCCTCATGGTCCCGGCTGGGCCCGGCCAGTATTCCGGCTCTTCGTCCATCCCTCTACGCTACACCGCGGTTCGGGCGGCTGACAATGAGTGCCGAGGCCTCACGCTAGAGGCGCGCGCCGTCCGGTCCGAAGAGGAGCGCTCGCGTGGGATCGGGACGGACCGCGACCCGGCTGCCCGGCGACGGGGCGGACGCGGCGTCGTGGATCCTCGCCACGAGGGCCCCCCACGCGCCGCGCAGGTGGACGAGCGTCTCCCCGCCGAGGTGCTCCACACGGTCGACCGTCGCGAACACGTTCTCGCCGCCTTCGCTGCCCGAATCCGCTCTTCCGCCGTCGCGGCCGGGCGCCGGGGCGAGCGCGATGGCCTCGGCCCGAAGCCCGAGCGTCGCCGGACCGCTTCGCGCGCGCGCGCCGTTCAGCGGGACGCGGAACCCCGGCGCGCGAAACGTGGTGCCCGATCCCTCCACCGTGATCTCCCCCTCGATCAGGTTGATCGCGGGCTCCCCGACGAATCGCGCCACGAAGAGATCGTGCGGCTGGCGATACACGATCTCCGGCGACGCCACCTGCCGCAGTGAGCCGGCGCTCATCACCGCGACCTGGTCTCCGAGCGAGAGCGCCTCCTTCTGATCGTGCGTCACGTAGATCGACGTCGTGCGCGTGAGACGGTGAAGGCGCGCCAGCTCCTCGCGCAGCTCCTGCCGGAGCTGGGCGTCGAGGCTCGAGAGCGGCTCGTCGAAGAGGTAGATCTGGGGACGGCGGACGAGCGCGCGACCGAGCGCGACCCGCTGTCGCTCGCCTCCCGACAGCTCGCGCGGGCGCTTCGCCAGATGGCGCTCGAGCCCGAGCATCCCGGCCGCCTCGCGCACGCGCTCGGCGATCTCGGGCCGCGGCGTCCGCCTCGCGAGAAGACCGAACGCCATGTTCTCCTCGACCGTCATGTGCGGGTAGAGCGCGAGCCCCTGGAAGACCATCGCCACGTCCCGCTCCTTCGGCTCGAGAGAGGTGACGTCGCGGCCGTTCATCGCGATCGTCCCCGCCGTTGGCGTCTCGAGTCCGGCGATGAGCCGGAGGAGCGAGGACTTGCCGCATCCGGAGGGCCCGAGAATCGCGAGGAACCCGCCGTCCGCGAGGGCCAGCTCGATCGAGTCGAGCGCGCGCGTCCCGTTCGGATAGACGAGCGAGAGGCCGGCGATGGTCAGCGAGGCCACGTCACTTCTTTCTCGGCTCTTCGAGGCCCTCGTCGGGCCGGCGGTAGCGACCCGAGCGGATCTGGCGCACCGTCTCGCACAGGACGAGCGCCGCATGGCGCACCTCCTGCTGGAAGTCCGTGTCGCGGTCGAGATCGTCGTGGCTCGTGGCGTAGGGCTGGTAGTAGCCGAGATAGCGGTCGAGGCCAGGATGCGGCCCCGCCGGGATCAGCTCGAGGTCCTTCATCCAATCGACGAGGATGCGGCGCAGGTTCTCAGCTCCCGCGGCGTCGCCATGCACCACGACGGAGAAGGCGCGGCCCGCCAGGTGCTTCGGATAGGGCCAGCCGTCGAGCTCCAGCTTCTTCGCGAGCGCCGGATCCTTGCCGCGTGTGGTCGTGGGGTCGGGGTTGCCACCGTCCGCGCAGACGAGCCGGTCGATCATCAGCTTGAGCACGCTCGGCGCCTGGTACCAGTTCACCGGGCAGAGGATCATCACGCCGTGGGCCGCGGTCCAGCGCGGGTAGAGCTCGTTCATCCAGTCGTTGACCTGCCCCAGCGCGTGATTCGGATAGCACGAGCAGGGCCAGTGGCAGAGCGGCTGCGCGGTCGACACGCACGCCTTGCAGGGGAAGATCACGAGGCCGTACTCGGCGGTGAGCCGGCTCAGGTCGAGGAAGTCCACCTCGAAGCCGGACTGCTCGACGACGACGTCCTGCGCGAGCTTCGAGAGGCGGTAGGTCTTCGAGATCTCGCCGGGGCACGACTGATCGGTCCGCGCCGATCCGTTCACGATGAGGATCCGGGACGGCGTCGCCAGGTCTTCCTGCCGCCGCTTGGCCTCCAGGACCTGCCGGCGGGTCTCGAGCCACTCCACCGGCAGCTTGAGCTCGGGATCCGCGAACTCGGACCCGGCCTTCGTGGTGCGCGGGCTCTTCCGGTACTCGTGGTACGCGTCCCACGCGACGCGCAGGATCTGCTCGAGCGCCTCGGGGACTTCCTTCGCGAAAGCGGGGTCGTGGTAGCGGGCGACGACGCGCGCGCGGAAGGCCTCGGGGCTGAGATCGAAGTTCTGGTCCCCCTTGACGACGCGGGGCTCGGGGCTCTCCGGATCGGACATGGGCCTACGCTACCCTTGGCCGGCGCGTGGATGCAACCCCGCGCTCCGTGCTAGCCTCGTTTCAGGGACCGGAACAGCGTGAATCGCTCGATCCGGCCGCGATCCTTCAACGTAGGGGGCCCATGATGCGCGACATGCTTCGAATCTCCACGCTCGCCGTACTGGTTGCCGTCTGCCTCGCCTTCGCCTCCACCGCCTGGGCCGGCTATCCCGCCGGCGTTCGCGCTGGCTTCAGCTCCGACCCCGACCAGTTCCTCTTCGGACTGCAGGTGGAATTCCCTCCGGTCGCCAAGAACCTGTACATCGTGCCGAGCACGGAGGTCGGGATCGGCGACGACGCATTCAGTCTCTCCGTCAACGGCGACGTGCAGTACCGGTTCCACACGAGCAGCGGGATCCGGCCCTACGCGGGCGGGGGGCTCACCCTCTACTACTTCGATCCGGACAACTCCGACGGCAACACCGATCTCGGCGTGACCGCCCTCGGCGGCGTCTTCTTCGGCAGCGAGAACGGCCCGCCTCTCTTCGTCGACGTGAAGCTCGGGATCACCGACGAGGTCCCCGACTGGAAATTCATCTTCGGGGTGATGTTCAAGTAGAAGCGGCCCTCAGCCGCGCTTGCGCACCTTCCAGACCTCTTCCGATGGCCACTGCCGCGCCCATTCGGCCGTGACGTAGGGATAGCGCGTGGTCGCTCCTTCCGGCGGTCGGAGCTCGAGCAGCTCCTCGATCTCGAAGCCGTTGTCGCGGAAGAGGCGGATCCAGCTCCCGTGCGTGAGGTGGAACTCCACGCCCGTGTCGTCCGGCCATTCGAGTCGGTGGAGCCCGAACGCGGGGCGCTGGAGCCGGTCGGTGGCCGTGTCCGTCTCGAGCGGCGGCGCGCAGAGCGTGAGCACGTGGCCGTTCGTGAGGAAGTGGAGCCGCCCGCCCGGGCGGAGGAGCCGCGCCGCCTCCGGCACCCACCGGTAGGGATCGGCCCAGAGACAGGCGCCGTACTCCGAGATCGCGAGGTCGAAGCTCGCGTCGGGGTAGGGCACGCGCTCCGCGTTGCCGTGGAGGAGCGGGAACTCGAGGCCGTGCTCGCGCTGCATGCGTCGCGCGGTCTCGAGCTGGGCCTCGGAGTTGTCGATCCCCACCACGCACGCGCCTGCCCGCGCGAGCCACGCCGAGACGTACGCCGTTCCGCATCCCAGCTCGATCGCGTCCTTGCCGCGGACGTCCGAGGGGATCATGCGGACCTCGGCTTCGGGGATGCCCCAGATACCCCAGCTCGGCTCGGCTTGGGCCCAGTGGCGCTCGGCGGAAGGGACGTAGCTCTTCGCCAGCTCGTCCCAGTGGGAGCGGTTCTGGAGGACGTAGTCGGGGAGATCAGGAGCTGCCATGGCGCTGCGTCCTCAGGGTTCGGTCGACCGCGGCCACGACGTCGCTCGGCCGTGGATACCAGAGGCCCCCCACGAAGGCGTCCTGGCCGTCCACGGTCACGCGAAGCTCACCGAGCCTTCCGACCCTGGACTCCACGTCGACGCCCTGCCGCTCGCGAAGCCGCGCCGCCACCCGGGCGGCGATCGCTCGACGAATGGGTCACACGGGGCAGTGGTGAACGACGACCTTCACGCTATCCGACACCGGTCGCTCCTTTCCAGATCAGCTCCGTGCCGGAGCGCTCGTCGGTTCGACGCATCCCGAGGCGCTCCGCGATCCGGATGCTTGCCGCGTGCTCGGGGTGGATCGAGGCGCGGACCCCGCGGACTCCGAGGTGGGGCAGCCACTGGAGAACCGCCTGAGCCGCCTCCGTCGCGTATCCACGACCCTGCCAGCGGGAGCCAACCACCCACGCCATGGAGGCGCGGTCCCCCCTGATCCCGACCTGCAGGTGGCCGATCAGCTCCTCCTGCGTGCGCAGCCGCAAGGCCCAGTTGAACCACAGCTCGGCGCCGTCCGGCGAGCGGCGCCTCTCCCAGTACTCGTACGGGCGGGCGAGCGCGTCGACATCGGCGGGCGGCGTGCCGCCGGTGAACTCGTGGAGGGCCGGGTCGCTCAGCACGTGGTAGAGGAGCGGAGCATGATCCCGCTCGATGGGGAGCAGATCGAGCCGCTCGGTCCCGATCGCGAGTGAGATCCGATAGACGACCCGATCCTGACCGCGCGAATCGAGCCTCGTGCCCGCGTGCACGGCGCCGATCTTCTCCACGGCCCGCTGCGAGCGGAAGTTCTCGGAGCCGATCAGGAACACGACGTTGTCGACGAACGGGAACGCGTGGCGGAGCATGAGCTGCTTCATCTCGCTGTTGTACCGGCCGCCCCAGTGCGAGCGGGCCAGGAACGTCCAGCCGATCTCGATCTCGCTCCGTGCCGCGTCGTATCCGCAGTAGCGCGAGGAGCCGATGACCGCACCGGTCTTCGCGTCCGTCGCGATCAGCGCGCCGCCCGAGTCGAGGCCTCCCTTGAAGTAGGCGCGGAAGCGCTCCTCCGTGTGCCGGTTCCGCTCCGGATGCTGCTCCCAGATGAGCGGATCGGACGCGACCAGAAAGAGCGCGTCGAAGTCATCGGGCCGGAGGGGACGGAGGTGGATCAGGTCGCCCTTCAGCGTGGGCTGGAGATCGAAGGGCATGGAGATCTAGGGCCGCGGCTCGACACGCAGCCGCTTCGCGTGCTCGGCCGCCTTCTCGCCGGTGGGGTTCGCGTTGTAGGTGTCGGAACGGCCCGGAGGAATGCTGAGGTAGCGCCAATCCCTTCCGCGAATCGCATGGGCGACGTACACGATCTGCCCGACGTGATAGCTCGTGTGCGCGAGGGAGCGATGGAGCGCCTCGTGGACCGAGAGCGCTTGGCCTCGGATCGTGATCGACTTCGTGAGGTCGACGTCGGTGAGTGTGGCGAGGGTCGCGAGGAGCGCGTCCCACCCCTGGCTCCACTTGGCTGCGAGGTCCGCGCGCGAGACGGTGCGCGCCGCGAACTCCTCCTCGCGCTGGCGCCACGGCTTCTCGCCGTCCGTGGTGAGGAAGTCGGTGAAGCGCGACTGGAGGTTGCCGGATATATGCCAGCAGATGGTCGCGAGCGAGTTGCCGCCTGAGGGTCCGGGCTCGGAGAGCGCCGTCTCCGGCACCTGTTCGAGCGCCGCCTCGGCGAGCGCCTTGTAGCGGCGGTACTCGCCTTCGATGGACTGGATGATGGAGGTCATGAGTTCACGTTCCTATGCGGGCGGGTCGGCGTCAAGCGCCGCGAGGAGCCCAGCAAAACCGGACTCAAGAGCGTGTTACGACAATTTCACCCCCCACCCCTTGACACCTGCACAAATGTGCAGTATCTTCCTGGGCATGAGGACGAGGAAGCCCCATCCGCCCATCAAGGGGGCGGGACGGCAGCGCCGCCCCGTGCCCCCCGCCCATCTCGATCCCGACGCCGCCCCGAGCCGCGGGGAGGAGATCCTCGCCTTCATCGCCAGCTCGCTCCGGGAACGCGGATACCCCCCGACCATCCGCGAGATCGGCAAGGCGTTCGGCATCGCCTCCACGAACGGTGTCCGCTACTACCTCGACCGCCTGGAGCAATCCGGAAAAATCCGCCGCGACCGCTGGACCTCGCGTGGGATCGAGCTCCAGGCGGCCGAGGGTGAGGGGCGGGTTGAGGCGGTGCGGGGGCCGGTGCCCGCGCCCCGGCTCGCTCCGATCCCCCGCCGTTCGACCAACGAACCCATCGAGATCCCGATTCTCGGACGTGTGGCCGCCGGCGCGCCGATCCTTGCCGAGGAAAACATCGAGGACGTGATCCTAGTGGACGGCGCGCTCGTGCGGCCTGGCAAGCACTTCGCCCTCAAGGTCCGGGGGGATTCCATGAAGAACGCGGGGATCTTCGACGGCGACATCGTCATCGTGCGCCACGAGTCCCCGGTCAAGAGCGGCGAGATCGCCGTGGTGCTGATCGGTGAGGAGGCGACGGTGAAGCGGGTCTTCCCGCGACGCGACAAGGTCCTCCTCCTCCCCGAGAACGACGATTACGAACCGATCGAGGTCCGCCCCACCGATCCCGACATGCGGGTGGCGGGCAAGGTGGTCGGCGTCTTCCGGAGGCTCGGCTGATGGTTCATGCGCACACGTTCCCCAAGCAGGAAGACGGGTACTTCATGATCGAGTCCATTCACGACCCCATCGAGGTCATCACCATGTTCGCCGCGGGGCGCATGAAGCCGATCCGCTTCCGCTGGAAGAACAAGATCGTCAAGGTCGCGAAGGTGACGGGGGACTGGGTCCGCCACGAAGGTCAGAACAAGATCCACTTCTTCGCCATTCTCGCCGACAACGCCGACTACTACGAGATCCGCTACGACTCGCGCGAGATGACCTGGCAGCTCACCCGGGTGTGGATGGAGGGATGATCGTCGGTGCGCGTCGTTGCCCACGTGGACATGGACGCCTTCTTCGCGGCGGTCGAGGAGCGGATGAACCCGCATCTCGCGGGGAAGCCGCTCGCCGTGGGCGGAGACCTGAAACGTCGTGGCGTGATCGCGGCGGCGAACTATCCCGCGCGCAAGTACGGGCTCCACGCGGGCATGTCCACGGGAGAGGCGCTCCGGCTCTGCCCTGAGCTGACCCTGGTCGAGGGCAATCCGCAGAAGTACGTCCACGTCTCGCTCCAGATCCTCGAGATCCTCAAGGATTACACCCCCATCGTCGAGCCGTTCAGCATCGACGAGGCATTCCTCGACCTGACTGGCTCGCCGCGGCTCAAGGCATCGCGATGGAACGACTACGATACACAGGATTCCGCTGACGTGCTCGACGCCGCGATCCCGATCGCGCGCGCGATCCAGCGGGCCATCTTGAGGAAGACCGGACTCGGCGCGACGGTCGGCGTCGGGCCGAACAAGTACATCGCCAAGATGGCGAGTGGAGTCCAGAAGCCGCGTGGGCTGACCGTGCTCACGCAGGAGCGCTATCGGGAGCACTTCTGGCCGAAGGGAGTGCAGGAGCTGTGGGGGATCGGGGAGAAGACCCGGGTCGCGCTCGAGAAGCTCGGGATCTCCACCGTCGGGAAGCTGGCCCACTTCCCGAAGGAGTTTCTGACGTACCATTTCGGGATGAACGGCGACCACATGCGGGACGCGGCCTGGGGACGGGACGACGGTGCGGTCATCCCCTACTACGAGGGGATCCCGCTCAAGTCCATGGGGCACGAGTTCACCCTGTCCGTGGACGTGACCTCGCGCGAGAAGATCGCGGCCCACCTGCTCCGCCTGAGCGACCAGGTCGGGAGGCGCATGCGGCAGGACGGCTACGTGGGAAGGGTGGTCACGCTCAAGCTCCGCGATTCCAAGTTCAAGACCTACACCCGGCAGCGCTCCCTGTCCGAGGCGATGAACGACGAGGAGCAGATCTACCGGACCGCGGTCGCGCTCCTGGACGAGAACTGGGACGGTAGGCCGCTCCGGCTCCTCGGCGTCTCTGTGTCGGATCTCTCATCGAACGGCGAGGCGATCCAGCCGAGCCTCTTCGACGAGGACGAGCACCGGAAGAAGATGACCGCCGCCGTCGATTCGCTCCGCGACCGGTTCGGCGATTCGGCTCTCGTGAGGGCGGGCGTGCTCGAGTAGGGCACTCCCGCGTGCGCTCATGATCGTGATCGGCACCTCGGGCTATTCCTTTCCGGACTGGGTGGGCCCGTTCTACCCGCTCCATACCGAGCGAAGCCGCATGCTCGACTTCTACGCGCGGCAGTTCCCGGCGGTCGAGGTGAACGCGACCTACTATCGCATCCCGCCTCCATCGACCATGCACGCCATGGAGCGGAAGACGCCGCCCGGCTTCGAGTTCGTGGTGAAGACCCATCACGACATGACCCACAAGCAGAGCCTCGACCCGGAGCTTCACGATTCCTTCCACCGGGCGCTCGAGCCGCTCGCGGATGCGGGGAAGCTGAGCGGGCTCCTCGCTCAGTTCCCGCAGGGGTTCCACCGGACGGCCGAGCACGAGCGATTCCTGCTCGATCTCAAGCGGCGGCTTCCGGAGGCGCCCCTCTTCGTCGAGTTCCGGCACGAGTCCTGGGTGAGGGACGATCTCTTCCCCTGGCTGCGGGAGCAGGGTCTTCGCTTCGTCAGCGTGGATGAGCCGGACCTGCCCGGCCTCATCGGGCCGATCGCGCGCGCGACCGGGGATCTCGCCTACGTGCGCTTCCACGGGCGGAACAAGAAGACATGGCACATGCGGGATCCAAGATCCGGCGGCCCATCGGCCACGGAGCCTTCCGCCGTGGCGCGGCGCACCGCGAAGGGGGGACCCGATCCCTCGCTGGGCCCTCTCTTCGCGGGCACCCCGGACACGCCGCCCGCTCGCAAGGCGGCCGAGCGCGACCGGCCGCTCCTCCGATACGATTATCTCTACAGCGAGGAAGAGCTCAAGGAGTGGGTCGGGAAGATCCGGGAGCTGGCCACGACGACCAAGAAGACCTTTGTCTTCTTCAACAACTGCCACGCGGGGCAAGCCGCGACGAGCGCCAAGCTCATGCGCCGGCTGCTCGAAGGAGAGGGGCTTCTATGAGCGGACGCACGGAGCGGCCATGAGCGCGCAACGCCAGGGCCTCTTCGAGCCGCCGCAGCGCGCCGGCATCGCCACGCTCGCCGAGTTCGAGGCGCTCCTTGCCTCGCTCCGGTCGAGGCGCGGCGAGCGCGGCCGTTCCACCGAGCTGGTGCACCTCGAGCACCTGCCCGAGCGCCCGGCCGTGTACGGCGACCTCGCGACCCCGCTCCCCGCTCCGATTCGCGACGTGCTCGCGGCCCAGGGCATCGAGCGGCTCTACCGGCACCAGGCCCGGGCCGTCGACCTCGCGCGCGCCGGCTCACACGTGGTGATCGCGACGGGGACCGCATCGGGGAAATCGCTCGCCTACCACATCCCGATCCTCGAGACGCTCCTCCGCGAGCCGGGCTCGGTCGCGCTCTATCTCTTCCCGACCAAGGCGCTCGCGCAGGATCAGCTCCGCGGCCTCACGCGCCTCGCGGAGGGGGCTCCGCGGCTCCGCCGGGCGGTCACGGCGGGGACCTACGATGGCGACACGCCGGGGCACACGAGGCGCCGCTTCCGGGAGCAGGGGAACGCGATCCTCACGAACCCCGACATGCTCCACCAGGGAATCCTCCCGTATCACTCGCGCTGGAGCCGGATCTTCTCCAACCTGCGCTATGTCGTGGTCGACGAGGTTCACACCTATCGTGGGATCTTCGGCTCGCACGTGGCCAACGTGCTCCGCAGGCTGCGGCGTATCGCACGCCACTACGGGTCGGATCCGCGCTTCCTCCTCTCCTCCGCCACCATCCGCAATCCGGGCGATCTGGCGGAGCGGCTGGTCGGCGAGCCGGTCGCGGTGGTGGACGACGACGGCGCGCCGCGCGGACCCAAGCTCTTCGCCTTCTGGAATCCGCGCGCCGAGGGGCCAGACGCGGCCTCACGAGGGAGCGCCTCGGTCGAGGCGGAGCGGATCCTCGTATCGCTCATGCGGCGCGACGTCCAGTCCATCGTGTTCACCCGATCGCGCGTCTCGGCGGAGCTGATCTACCGCTACGCGCGCGAGCGACTCGAGCGGGACAAGGACGGGCTGGCCGAAAAGCTGAGCCCCTATCGCGGCGGCTATCTCCCGGAGGAGCGGCGTGCCATCGAGCGGCGGCTCTTCGATGGCGACCTCAAGGGCGTGATCTCCACCAACGCGCTCGAGCTGGGGATCGACGTGGGCTCGCTCGACGCGGCCATCCTCGTTGGCTTCCCGAACACGATCGCGAGCACCTGGCAGCAGGCCGGCCGAGCGGGGCGCTCACGCGAGCCCGCGCTCGCGGTGGTGGTCGCGTACGACGACCCGATCGACCAGTACCTGATGCGCCATCCCGAGTACTTCTTCAGCCAGTCTCCCGAGAGCGCCGTGCTCGATCCCGAGAATCCATACGTGCTCGCGTCCCAGCTCGCATGTGCGGCGTACGAGCTGCCGCTCACCGCCGAGGATGAGGCCCGGTTCGGCGCGCGCGCGCCGCACATCGCGTCGCTCCTCGAGGAGGACGGCGCGCTCAAGTCGCTCGACGGCTCGCGCTACTGGTCCTCCACCGACTATCCGGCCGGCAAGGTGAACCTGCGCACGATCTCGGACGACACGTTCACGATCGTGGACGCCGGCCGCAACAATGCGGTGCTCGCGACGGTGGACGCCATCAGCGCGCCCGAGCTGGTCTACCCGGAGGCCGTCTACCTGCACGAGGGGGACACCTACTTCGTGCGCGAGCTGGACCAGGCGCAGAAGGTGGCGTACGTCGAGCGGCGCGAGGTGGACTACTACACCCAGCCGGTGCTCGACACGAGGCTTCGCCTCCTCGACCAGCGCGAGACCAAGCGATGGAACGAATCCGAGGTGGGCCTCGGCACGGCCGACGTCTCGTGGGCGACCGTGGCCTTCAAGAAGATCCGTTTCCGGAGCCTCGACGCGATCGGGTACCACCCTCTCGATCTCCCGAGGCAGAACCTCGAGACCGTGGCGCTCTGGTTCCGTCCGGAAGAGGGCGTGCGCGCGCAGGTGAGGATCGCCGGGCTCAATCCGCACGAGGCGATGTCGGGGCTTCGGAATCTCCTCATCACGCTGCTGCCCTTGTATGCCATGTGCGATCGCCCCGATCTCGGAGGCATCCTGAATAGCTCCAATCTCGGCGATCCGGCGATCTTCCTCTACGACCGCTATCCAGGCGGGCTCGGCTACGCGGAGCGCGGCTACGCGCTCATCGAGGATCTCATGCGCGCCGCGCTCGTCATGGTAGACGAGTGTCCGTGCGAGCTGGGCTGCCCGTCGTGCGTCGGGCTCCCGGTGCTGCGCCCGGCGCAGCAGCAGGACTACGACCTCCACGGGGGCTGGCCCATTCCCAACAAGGAGGCCACGGAGGCGCTGCTCCGCCGACTGCTCGGCCGCTAGCGCCTCGTCCCATGCTCTCCCGCTCGCTGCGCGATCGCATCTCGGGCTTCATCCGCGAGGGGTTCAGCCGCACGGGGGCCGGCGCGTCCGGTCCCGCGACCAACGGTCCCGAAACCAACGGCCACGCGACCAACGGCCATCACCCCCCGGCGGGCGACGATCGGAGCATTATCCCCTGCGGGATCGAGGAGATCCTCCCCGGCGGCGTCATCCAGGGACCGCACGGCCCCGCGTTCGTTCATGAGCGGCTCTACACCGACCTGGGCGAGCGCCCCGACCTGGTCTTCGAGCGTTATGGCGCGCTCTCCGCACTCGACGACATAAAGCATGATGAAGGTTCGGCGCAGGCCGGGCATGACGCCGGGCACGTCGCGGCCGCTCTCGCCGGAGCACCCTACGATCCCGCGCTCGAGCCTCGCGTCGTGTACGACCCGGAATGGAGCCCTTCGACCTCCGCGTCCGCCGCGCCCGCCATCGATCTCCCCACGATCGTGGCGCGCATGGAGTGGCCCGAGCGGGGACTCTTCCGGCGATTCGGCTACCGGCGCATGCTCTTTCTCGACCTCGAGACCTGCGGACTCTCGGCCTGCCCCGTGTTCCTGGCGGGCGTGTGCCTGCTCGGCGAGAAGGACCTCGTCCTCAGGCAGATCTTCGCCCGCGACTACGCCGAGGAGCGCGCGCTCATCCACGAAGTGGCGCGCCTCATGAGCGAGGCGGACTTCCTGGTCACCTTCAACGGAAAATCCTTCGACCTGCCGTTCCTTCGCGACCGCGCGGCGCACCATCTGATGACATTCCCGGCGGCCATCCCGCACCTCGACCTGCTCTGGCTCGCGCGGCGGCGATGGAGGCACACGCTGCCCGACTGCAAGCTGAAGACGCTGGAGTGGCGCGTCCTGCGCCGGCGCAGGGCGGGGGACGTGGGGGGACACGAGATTCCGGGGCTCTATCACGACTACGTGCAGCGCGGCGAGGCGCACCGGCTCGTGCCGGTGTTCCATCACAACATGCTCGACGTGGTCGCGATGGTCGAGCTGATCCCGGCCCTCTTCGATCCCGATGCGGTGGTGTACTGAGCCGCGAGAGGCCGGCGACTGATCGGGCGGGCATCTGCTAGAGATCGATCTTTGGCGCCCGCTCCCAGTCCTCCCGCCGAAGCTCGAAGAGGATCGCCCCAGGTTCCGAACCCTCCCCGATGCGCCGGAATCCCACCTTGCGGAGCACGCCGATCGAGCCGAGGAGATGGGGGAACGTCTCGGCGATCACCCGCCGGACCGTGGGATCCGCGAAGGCGCGCCGCACGAGGCCGCCGGCCGCCTCGGCGCCGTATCCGCGCCGGTGATGGCTCTCCACGACCGAGTAGCCGATCTCCACCGTCCCGTCGGCGGAGGGCGACCCCTTGAACCCACCGTTCCCGATCGCGAGCGGCAGCGCGCCCTCGCGGCAAAGGAGGAAGTAGTACATCCCCCAGGGGCCGATGTCCGGATGGGAGCGTAGGAGGTCGATCATCCAAGCCCGCGACGCCTCGTCGTTGAGCGGGGGCGGCCAGCTCGCCACGTCGGCCTGGAGGAGGTCCGAGAGCTCGCCCCCGGGATCGCGCTCCGCCTCGAGAAGCTCCACGGTCGCGGGGTACAGGATCAGCCGCCGGGTCCGGATCGAGGGCACGATCAAGGCGCCGCCCCCGCCCCGAGAGCGATGCATCCGGCCCGCGCTCCGTCTCCTCCGAGCGTCAGATGTCCGACGAAATGCGTCAACGCTCCGACGATCGTCCGTCGACGGCGCAGGCCCAGGGTCCCGATGCGACCCTTGGCGCCCAATGATTTGCGCACCTCGTCCTTGGCCCTCGTCCCGGCACGGTCCCTGCCTGACTCCCCCGCGTGCCGTTGCGCTCGCGACCCTGCATGCGCGGCCGGTGGCGGCACGATCCGCGGAAGCGTTGCGGACGCGGGCCCGTGTGGACCCAGGAGAAGCGGAGCGGTGCGGAGAGACGCCGCGGTCGTTTCCAGGGCGCAGCCGAGGGACTGGGCCCGGAAGGGAGAGGGGGGCTCGGAGTAGCGACGCGCGCTCACGCGGCTGATGAACGCGGAACGGGGCCCGGTCCCCACCTCCAGTCGATTCATCGTCTGGGCCCCGGCCGCGCCCCAGCTCCGCG
>JAEHDN010000009.1 GCA_016880395.1 Candidatus Eiseniibacteriota bacterium | reverse complement strand
CTGGTACCGGCCTTGCTCCGTAACGAGGTCGTGAGCAGGCTCTCGGTCTATCACGAGATCATCGGCAAGTCCCGCCAGATGGCCGACATCTTCGCGCGCATCGGCAAGGCGGCGGCCGGTGACGTGAACGTCTGCATCCACGGGGAGAGCGGCACGGGCAAGGAGCTGATCGCCCGCGCGATCCACTACGCGAGCCCTCGCCGCGATCGTCCCCTGATCACCCTCGACTGCACGACACTTCCGGAAGGTCTGATGGAGACCCATCTATTCGGCCATGTGAAGGGCGCCTTCACCGGGGCGACGGAGCATCGGGACGGCGTCTTCGCGCTGGCCCACACCGGGTCGCTCTTCATGGACGAGCTGGGCGAGCTGAGCCCGCCCCTGCAGGCCAAGCTTCTCCGCGTCATCCAGACGCGCGAGTTCTCCAAGGTCGGCGGGACGAAGGCGATCCGGACGGACATCAGGCTCATCACCGCGACCAACAAGGACCTCAAGGTCGCGGTCGAGCAGGGCACGTTCCGGGAGGATCTCTACTACCGGGTCGCGGTACTCATGATCAAGGTGCCTCCGCTCCGCGAGCGGCCGGAGGACATCCCGCACCTAGCCGACTACTTCCTGCGGCGATTCACGGATCTCTACGGCAAGCCCATCGCGAAGATCGCGCCCGCGACCCTCGAGCGGATGATCGCGTTCCCCTGGCCGGGCAACATCCGCCAGCTCGAGAACTCGATCGAGCAGGCCGTCGTTCTGGCCGAGGGGAGCCTGCTGACCGACCGTGACCTCTTCGCCGGCGATTTCGCGAGTGCGGCCGGCGCCGCCGCAGCTCCGGACCTGTCCGGGCTGTTCGAGGCGGGGCTGCCGCTCAGCGAAGTGGAGCGCCGTCACATCATCAGGACTCTTCACCTGACCCGAGGTAACCGGACGGAGGCGGCCAGGCTTCTTCAGATCAGCGTTCGCTGCCTGCAGTACAAGCTGAAGGCGTACGGACTGCAGAATCTGCGGAGCGAGCGCGCAAGTTTTTAGCGCCGGGCCCGGGAATCGCGACTCTCGCGTGATACAAAGTCTCACCGTCTCGCGCAGTTACGACATTGGCCTCGTTCGTGCTCTGTGATCACGCCGCATTGAAGCCAGATCCCCGGTCCTCCCGAGGCTCGATCATGACGCTTCGCGACCTCCTTGCCCACGATCCAGTGTGCCGCGACATCGTGCAGTACCTGATGCAAAACAACGACGCCGCCGACACGGTGCGCGGGATCGCCCAGTGGTGGATCCGGCGTGACGTCGCGGCCACGCAGGACGCGCTGATGAAGCTCCAGGAATTGGGCGTGGTGCGGACGCACGTCGTGCAGGACCACACCTTCGTGTACGCCTACACGAAGCGATCGGTCCTGCGTCAGTCGCTGGCGCGCTACCTCGGCGGCGCACCCGTTCCCGGTTCGGCGAACTAGACCGTGTCACGGTCGCCGCTCGCCGAGTCCATCGACACCGCGTCCTGCCCGAGCCGCTTCTCCACGCCGGCGCTGTCCGATCTGCGCGTGGTCGCCCTCGGTGGCGGAACGGGATTGCCCACGGTGCTTCGTGGGCTCCGGGCGTCTCTCTTCGACTCGCGTCCGTGGGACGCCGACCGGGACCAGACGCGCCTGACCGCGATCGCCACGGTCGCCGACGACGGCGGGAGCTCCGGTCTGCTCCGTGCCGCCTACCAGGTTCCCTCCCCCGGCGACATCCGCAACTGCCTGGTCGCGCTCGCCGGAAGCGATCCGGCGATGTCGGATCTGTTCGACTTCCGCTTCGTCCGCAACGGTGAGGTCGCCGGTCACAGTCTCGGTAATCTCATCCTGACCGCCCTCACCGAGCTGGAGGGGGACTTCTCCCGAGCCGTGACGCGGGCGGCGGGCATGCTCGCGATCCGCGGCCGGGTCCTTCCGTCCACCGCGCGGAACGTGGTGCTCAGCGCCGAGCTGTCGGACGGGACCGTGATCGAGGGCGAATCCCGCATCGCGGGCGCGCGCAGCCCGGTGCGTCGCCTACGGCTCGAGCCGAGCGACGCCGCCGCGCTCCCGGAGGCCGTGGACGCGCTCGAGCGGGCGGACCTGATCGTGATCGGCCCGGGCAGCCTCTACTCGAGCCTGGTGGCCGTGCTCCTCGTCAGCGAGCTGCCGGAGGCAATCGCCCGATCCCGGGCGCGCGTGGTCCTCGTCATGAACCTCATG